>JAEDKS010000152.1 GCA_016295665.1 Clostridia bacterium | reverse complement strand
ACACATGGCACGCATTGCGGGCGTAGACCTGCCCAGAGAAAAGCGCGTTGAGGTCGGCCTGACCTACATCTACGGCATTGGCCTGACCACCTCTCAGAAGATGCTGGCTGACATCGGCATCAATCCTGATACCCGCGTGAAGGATCTCTCCGAGAACGAAATTTCCAAGCTCCGCGATTACATCGAGCATCACCTGAAGGTGGAGGGCGATCTCCGTCGTGAGGTCAGCCTGAACATCAAGCGCCTGATGGAAATCGGCTGCTATCGCGGCATCCGTCATCGTCGCGGCCTGCCTGTCCGCGGTCAGAACACCAAGCAGAATGCCCGTACCCGCAAGGGCCCCAAGAAGACCATTGCCGGTAAGAAGAAGCCCACGAAGTAATTCGGCGGCGCAAGCATTCATGAATTGAGCCCGAATAGCGGGCACGGAGGGATGATACAATGGCACCCAAGCAATCCAAGCTGAAGAAGGTTGTGCGCAAGCGCAAGGAGCGTCGCGTGGTTGAGCGCGGCGCCGCCCACATCAGTTCTTCTTTCAATAACACCATCGTCACCATTACCGACATGCAGGGCAACGCTCTGTCCTGGGCGTCCTCCGGTGGCCTTGGTTTCCGCGGCAGCAAGAAGTCCACGCCCTTTGCCGCGCAGACGGCTGCCGAGACCGCCGCGAAGGCCGCCATGGAGTATGGCCTCAAGACGGTCGAGGTGTATGTGAAGGGCCCCGGCTCCGGCCGTGAGGCCGCCATCCGCTCCCTGCAGGCTGCCGGCCTGGACGTGAGCATGATCAAGGACGTGACGCCCATCCCCCACAACGGCTGCCGTCCGCCCAAGCGCCGTCGCGTGTAAGGTTCAAGGAAGGAGGACGTAAATACAATGGCTATCAATAAGCAGCCGATCGCCAAGAAGTGCCGGAGCTTTGATATTTCTCCGGCTGTCATGGGCTATGGCAAGAAGAATTCCACCCGCAATCCCGGCGGCAACCGCCGCAAGAAGGTGTCCGAGTACGGCACCCAGATGAAGGAAAAGCAGAAGGTCAAGTTCGTGTATGGCGTGCTGGAGAAGCAGTTCCGCCACTACTTCGAGAAGGCCACCAACATGAAGGGCGTCACCGGTGACAACATGCTCCAGCTGCTCGAGCAGCGCCTGGACAACGTGGTGTACCGTCTGGGCCTGGCCAAGACCCGCCGCATGGCCCGCCAGATCGTGGTGCACGGCCACATCCGCGTCAACGGCCAGAAGGTGGACATCCCCTCCTACTCCGTGAAGGTGGGCGACGTCATCACCCTGCGTCAGCGCTCCACCGAGATGGAGATGTTCAAGAGCCTGCGCGAGGGCACCGGCGTGGCGACCCCCAAGTGGCTGACCTTCGATGCCGCGAACCTGACCGGCAAGGTGGTCGCTCTGCCCACTCGTGACGACATCGACATGCAGATCGCCGAGAACATGATCGTCGAGTTCTACTCCCGCTAATCGTCGGGGCGTGGCTGCGGCGGAAGGCATCCCCCGGGATGCGCCCTCCGCCCCGCAGCCGGCACTGCCCTTCAACCATCACCCAGTAGAGGAGGGTAAGCGAAATGACCGTGGAAATCGGAAACGTTCGCGTCGAATGCGCGGAAGTGGGTCAGAATGGCTGCTACGGCAAGTTTGTTGTCGAGCCCCTGGAGCGTGGCTTCGGTCATACCCTGGGCAATTCCATGCGTCGCGTGCTGCTGTCCTCCCTCCCCGGAGCTGCGGTCTCGTCTGTGCACATCGAGGGTGTGCAGCATGAGTTTTCCACCGTGCCCGGCGTGAAGGAAGATGTAGCCGAGCTGATCCTGAACATCAAGGGTCTGGCTATCAAGATGTACGGTGACGAGGTGGCCTCCAAGACCATCGTCATCGACGCCAAGGGCCCCTGTGAGGTGACCGCCGGCGACATCAAGGCTGACGAGGAAGTCGAGATCATCGACCCCGATATGCACATTGCTACGCTGAATGAGGACGCGCACCTGCAGATGACCATGACCCTGGATCGTGGCTCTGGCTATGTGAGCGCGGACAAGAACAAGGAAAAGAACCCCAACCTGCCCATCGGCGTCATCGCCATCGACAGCATCTTCACCCCCATCCGGAAGGTGAACTACACGGTGGAGGATTGCCGCGTGGGTCAGGTCACGGACTATGACCGTCTGATTCTGGAGGTCTGGACGAACGGCACCCTGAAGCCCGAGGAGGCCATCAGCGGCGCTGCCAACATCCTCTCCAAGCATCTGAGCCTGTTCGTCAGCCTGACGGATCAGGTGATGCCGGTGAGCATGGTGCAGCCCGAGGACGACCGCAAGGAAAAGGTGCTCGAGATGACCATCGAGGAACTGGATCTGTCTGTCCGTGCCTATAACTGCCTGAAGCGTGCCAACATCAACACGGTTGCCGAGTTGGTGACGCGCAATCAGGAAGATATGATGAAGGTACGCAATCTGGGCCGGAAGAGCTTGGAAGAGGTCGAACAGAAGCTGCAAGCGCTTGGTCTCGGTCTGCGGCCCAACGAGGAATAAGACTGGGCGGAACTGCAGAGACGGCTGCCCATCGCACATGGCTGCCCGTCCCCTCGCCCGTGAAGGAGGAAAAATCCCATGGCACATCAACGCAAGCTGGGTCGCACCGCCGATCAGCGTAAGGCGCTGCTGCGCAACCAGGTGACCAACCTGCTCTGGTATGGCCGCATCGAGACCACCGAGGCCAAGGCCAAGGAAGTCCGCCGCGTGGCTGAGCGTCTGATCACCCTGGCTGTCAAGGAGTGCGACAACACCGTTGCCACCACCAAGCAGACTCACAACGACAAGGGCCAGCTCATCACCCTGGACGTGATCAACGACGCCCCGAGCAAGCTGCATGCCCGTCGTCTGGTGATGGCCTACCTGTATGACATTCCCGAGCAGAAGAAGCCCGACGAGAAGATCGCCGACTTCAAGGAGCGCATGAAGGAAGGCCATGCCAATCATCCCGTGACCGAGAAGCTGTTCCGGGAGATCGGCCCCAAGTACAAGGCCCGCAACGCCGAGAAGAACTGCAACGGTGGCTACACCCGCATCTGCAAGCTGGGCCCCCGTCGTGGTGACGCGGCTGAAATGGTCATCATCGAGCTGGTGTAAGAGCCGCTCCGTTCTCTGAAATCATCGTACACACATCAAAGCAAGCACATGCCGCATCCTCCGCACAAGGATGCGGCTTTTTTCACTCTCCTCCCCTCCATGCGGTAAAATATACGCACCAAAAGCAGGAAAAAATCGATGGACCGCGAATTGTTGAATTGGTGATAATATGCCGCTCCAGCCCCCCGCTGCCGGAGGTTCCGAATCGAGGTGATCGCCCTTGCCATCCCTGGCCTATAACATTCATTATGAGCTGTTCGCGCTGTTCCTGACCGTCCTGATCTACATCGAGCTCTGCCTGTGCATGCCCAAGCACACCCAGAAGAACCGGCTCTTCCGCCGGATGACGCAGATGGTGATCGTGACCACGGTGTTCGACCTGCTCTCCGCCTTCACGAACGTGATGCAGGGCATGCGGGTGCTGACGCTGCTGATCAACACGGGCTACTTCTCCTGCGGACTGCTCCTGTGCCACCTGCTGCACGACTACGTGGAGCGGGCCATCATCCCCGAGGACGGAAAGCACATCGCCATGCGCTTCAACCGGGTGCTGCTGGCAGTGCTGGAGGCGTTGATGGTGGTGAACCTGTTCACCGGCTGGCTGTTCGGCGTCACGCCCGAGGGCGAATACTACCATGGGCCCCTGTTTATGCTGCAACACATCGCGTCCATGTACTATGTGCTCTGCACGTCGGTGGCGCTGTTCATCAACCGCCGGCGGCTCAGCTTCCCCCAGCAGCTGTCCAGCTATCTGTTCATCGGGCTGTTCCTGCTGGGACTGCTGCTGCAGACCTTCGTCTGCCCGGACGTGCTGCTGATCATGCCCATCGTGGCGCTGATGCTGCTGGTGGCGACCTTCTCCCTGGAATCCCCGGACTACGTGCAGCTGCAGAAGGCGCTGCAGGAGCTGACGCTCACCAAGCAGCAGCTGGAGATCGCCAACGAGAAGTACTATCAGGCGGCCTACAACGACCTGATGACCGGGCTGAAGAACCGCTCCGCCTACATGACCCGCCTCAGGGAGCTGGAGGAGCAGAAGCCGCTGCCCGCCACGGTGGTGCTGATCGCGGACCTGAACGACCTGAAGCGCATCAACGACGACTTCGGTCATCAGCAGGGCGACGAGGCGCTGGTGCAGGTAGCACAGCTGCTGCAGAGCAGCTTCGGCGAGGGGTACGAGTGCTACCGCATCGGCGGCGACGAATTCGCGGTGTTGGGGCAGAACGTGACCGCCGAGGCGTTCCAGTCGTCCTTTGCCGCCTTCCACAGCGCGGTGAAACAGGCCAACGAGAGCACGCCCTACCCCGTCCTCGTGGCGACGGGCTACCAGTTCGTGGATGATCTGCCGCTGGAGGAGGCCATCCGTCAGGCGGACGAGAAGATGTACCAGAACAAGAAGGATCTGAAGGTCGGGTTGGGATAAACGGCAGGAATCGCGGCGCGGCGGTTCCTGCTTTTCCATTCACGGGCTCCGCGCCTGACGGTTGACAAAGTGCACCGGCACCTTGCTGGCGCATCGGAGCGGAGTATGGTATTCTATCCATGACACAGGGAGGCAGGAGCATGACGTTACCGGAGAAGCTGGGGCTGCTGCGCAGGGGCGCAGGCTGGACGCAGGAGGAGCTGGCGGAGCGCTGCCTGGTGAGCCGGCAGTCGGTCTCCAAATGGGAGGCGGGCGTGGCACAGCCGGAGCTGGAGAAGCTGCTGCTGCTCAGCGAGCTGTTCCACGTGCCGGTGGATGTGCTGGTCAGGGACGAGCAGTCCGTGGACGGGACGCGCAGCGTGCCCTGCGGACACTCCGCACTGCAGGATACGCGGCAGGCGCTGTTTGAGGGCATCCTCATCAAGGAGAGCCTCGCCGACGAGAACGTGCTGGATCTGCTCCGCATCCACCGGGTGGAGCTGTGGCGCACGGAGGGGCATCCCCGGTACTGGACGGCCCTGACCTTCAGCAGCGACCACCGCGACCTGCCCTCCCACCTGTCGAAGGCGCTGCTGCCCCGGAGCGGCGATACCGGCTGGTTTGTGGACTTCAAGTCCGGGGACATCAAGTACATCGTCTTTCACGGAAGCATCCTGCACTACCGCATCGGGAACGCGCAGGAGAGGGAGCGCGTCCGTCAGACCTGCCGCGAGCAGGGCATCACGGACGAGCACATGAACTGGAGTGAATAGGAGGAGAAACCATGCGTGTGCTACTGACATCCACCGGCCTGGAGGCCCCGGCGCTTCAGGCGCAGTTTCTGTCCTGGCTGGACAAGCCCCCGGCGCAGGCCCGGGCGCTGTTCATCCCCACCGCCGCCATCGACGCGGACGCCATCGCCGTGCTGCCCAAGTGCATGAACGACCTGCTCCGCTGCGGCATCCCTGCGGCGAACATCCGGGTGTTTGACCTGCACGAGG
>JAEDKS010000151.1 GCA_016295665.1 Clostridia bacterium | reverse complement strand
CCTCACCATAGGAATGCGTGACCCGGGTTGCCTCCTCCAGGTCCTGCAAATTCTGATCGTCTGCCATGCTTGCACCTCGCAAAAAATTTCGTCCATGCCCTCCCCCGGTCATCCCGCAGGACGGCAACACTTTCACGAGATACATTATACCAAAAAACGAGCCAAAAGAAAAGGGTTTCTTCATTAAAATGGCACACGAAAATATGTCCTTTCCGGTATCCCGTCCGTGCTGCCGCCCCACATTCGCCGCCCGGGAAAGCGAAAGCTGGTGTGACCACCCTCCGAGCCCGGAGAGCATGCCACACCAGCTCCTTCTGCCGCGCTGCCCCGGTGAGGCAGCCGTCTTGTCCTGCGGGATTACCTGGCCCCGCTCTGACCTTCCGTGAAGGTCGCCCGGACGACCAGCGTGCACGAGCTTGTCGTCAGGTATTCGGGCGACTCCATCAGCCTCTGGCAGTCCACAACGCGGACACCGTCGCCCAGGTCGAACGACCACGCGCCCAGAATCATCGCATCGCCCGCCTTCACCTTGAGCGTCTCCCTGTCCTGATAGCCAGAGAACGAATACCCCAGGTTCCCCGGCGGCAGGTCAAAGCACGCCATGCCTGCGTAGTTGTCTCCGTCCACGCCAAGATGCACATTGATGCGTCCAGCCGCCTCCTTGTTCGTTTCCACCCTGCCGGAAAGGGTCAGCTTCCGGGCCGTGCGGTCAATTTCCAGAAGCTCGCTCTGCGTCATCTCCCCGTTATGCCACAGCTCCGCCGTGATGACCGCGCCGCCGGTGCTGTTTCCGAGATTCATTTCCCATTCCGCCGCCTTTTCCGCCTGCTGGTAGGTAAAGCGGAGGGTATCCTCCTTCGCCGCGCATCCTGTCAGGGGCATGAGCAGCGCCAGCAGCAACGCCAGGATTGCCCTGTTTCGCATGGTCAAACCTCCCTCTCGTCCCTGGAAGCTGGCTGTCCGCCTTACAGCAGCGGCGCCACCAGCCGCCAGATGCACTGGGAAATGCGCAGCACGGCGCTCCGTCCGGTGGCATACTGCTCCGTGACCTCCCGGGACACGCTCATGGTCTGCTCGAAATCCTCCGCGATGTCCCGGAGACAGTCACAGCCGTGCATCAGCACCCCATTCTCGAAATGGTGGTACAGGCTGCGGAAATCCAGGTTGATGGTGCCCACCACCGCCGAATCCTCGTCCGCGAGCATCTGCTTCTCGTGCAGGAAGCCCGGCGTGTACTCAAACACGCGGACGCCCCGGCGCACCAGCCCCGCGTAGTAGGAGCGGGTGATGCGATAGATGAGCTTCTTGTCGGGAATGCCGGGGGTGATGACCCGCACATCCACGCCCCGCTGCGCCGCCAGGCAGAGCTCGCGGGTCATCTCATCGCTGATGATGAGGTACGGCGTCGCCACCCAAAGCCGGCGCTTCGCCGTCTTGATAAGGTTCAGGTACACGTTCTCCCCCACCGGCTCATCGTCCAGCGGGCTGTCCGCGTAGGGCTGCACATAGCCGCGCACACCCGATGGCACCTCCGCTTCCGGCAGGTAGCGGAGGAAGTCGGTGTCCGTCTCCTTCATCACGTTCCACATCTCCAGGAACTGCACCGTCAGGCTGCGCACCGCGCCGCCCTCCAACCAGATGCCGGTATCCTTCCAGTAGCCGTAGGGATGGGTGATGTTGAAGTACTCGTCCGCCAGGTTGTAGCCGCCGGTGAAGCCCACGCGCCCGTCAATGACGGTGATCTTCCGGTGGTCGCGGTTGTTCATGAAAAGGTTCAGCACGGGCTTCACCGGGTTGAACACCCGGCACTGCACGCCCACCGCCTCCATGCGCTTGATGAAGCCGGGGTCAATGAAGCCCACGCTGCCAATATCGTCATAGAGCACGCGCACCTCGACACCATGGGCGGCGCGATCCGCCAGCACCTCCTTCAGCCGGCGGAAGGACTCCGCCTCCTCGATGGCGTGATACTCCATGAAGATGAAGGACGTGGCCTGCGCCAGCTCCTGCAGCTGCGCCTCAAAGCCGTCCACCGCCTCGGCATAGAACCGCACCGTGGTATCATGGTACACGGGGTAGCCGCTGTAGCGCTGAATGTAGCGGCTCTCGTTCGCCTGCAGGCCGCTCTGCCCGTCCAGCGCTTCCAGCACCCCCTCCGCCTGGGGCAGGTGCTGCATCAGCTGCGGATCCAGCCGGGCGAAGCGCTTGCGCATGGGCGTCAGCGCCACGCCGGTGCCGAACAGCATATACAGGCACACGCCCAGGAGCGGCAGGGTCAGAATCAGAATGATCCAGGGCAGCTTGAAGGCCGCCAGCTGATGCTTGCCGTAGATGCGCAGCACCAGCACCGCCGAGGCGAAGGTCATCAGCAGGTTGATGAACACCGAATACTCGCTGAGCCGCACAAACATCAGCACGATCCAGCCCAGCTGCAGCAGCACGGAAAGGACGACAACCACCAGACGCCCGGTGCTGTTGCGGACGTCACTGGTCACGGTCTGAGGCATCGCCGGGAACCTCCCTTACGGTTCAATTACGCACATCCATGACCACATACACGATGTCGATGGCAGCGCCCACAAACAGCGCGATGGACACGAACAGCCACGGCACGGTCACCGCCGCGAAGGGGTTGGTGAGGATGAGGATGCCCAGCAGCGCGGTGATGACCGCGTCAATCGCCATGAGCCACCACCGGGGATGGTTCACGCGGAGCATATCCACCGTCCACTGCACGCGGGCGATGCTGGAGAGCAGGATGCCCAGGCCATAGAGCGCCGCCAGGATGGAGAACACCCCGATGAACCAGCCGTACTTGCAGATGGCGAACACGCCCACGGCAATCAGAACGATGCCCCGCGCCAGCCGCTGCTCAGACGCCGCCTGAATCGCGGGCAGCTTGACATACTTCACGATGCTGATGACGCCCGCCGCCACTGCCACGACGCCCGCCGCGATGATGATGCCCGCAGTAAAGCCCACCGGATTGATGAGCAGCAGAATCGCCACAACGATCTGTGCCACGGCCAGCAGAATCTTGGTTGAATTTCTTCTCAGCTTGTCTCCCATACCGGATACCTCCTTCAGCGTTGGTTGTGCAAAGTTGAACAACTATCTGTATTATACCAGACAGCATGGAAAAATGCAACAGCGCCGGGCGCGAAAGGAATGTCCGGTGCGAAAAAAGGGGCAGCCGGAAAGCCGCCCCTCTGTCGAACCGTTCCTCTCCCGAACGCGCTCACTTGCTGTAGAGAGCGCTCTGGGTGTTCTGGCCCGCAATACCGTCGATGACCAGGCCGTTCGCCGCCTGGAAGTACTCCACGGCATCCTCGGTATCCTGATTGTAGTAGCCGGTCACGTTGCCGGTGTAGTAGCCCAGCGCCTTCAGCTTCGCCTGCAGGGTCGCCACCTCGCTGCCGGTGTTGCCACGGCGCAGCTTCTTGTAGGTCACCGTCACGGTCACGGAGTAGGAAACCACCTTGTCCCCGCGCAGCACCGCCATGGTCTCGGGGCCGGCAGCGCCGTCCACCTTCAGGCCGTTCAGCTGCTGGAAGGCCTTCACCGCCGCCTGGGTCTTGCTGCCGAAGGTGCCGTCCACGGTGCCCACGGGATACTTGTACTTCGCCAGCAGGGTCTGCAACTCACGCACCGCAGCGCCCGTGGAGCCCTTGCGCAGCACGCCGTCCAGCTCGGGGTTGTTGTCGGGGCTGCTGGTGCCCAACAGCTTCGCCAGGGTCTTGCGGCCCGCGATGCCGTCCACCTTCAGCCCGTTCATGGCCTGATACAGCGCCACGGCCTCCTTGGTGTCCTTGCCGTACTTGCCATCCACCTTGACCTCGCTGTAGCCGGCGGCGTTCAGCGCCTGCTGCAGAGTTGCCACCGCGCTGCCGCTGTCGCCCTGACGCAGGGTCAGCGCCATGGCAGAGGAGCACACGGAGCAGAGCAGAACCAGGGTCAGAACCAGAGCAGTAACCTTTTTCATGGAAGTAGCCTCCTTTTTATATCCTTTGCAAATCTCCTTTGCAAAAATACCCTACACCCTATTAGACGGAGATGCGCACGGTTTTGTTGCATCCTCAGGAAAAATTTCTCAGGATTCCTTCTTCCCGGGCTCCCCGCCGCTCATGCGGAGCGCAACCACCACGCCCACAGCCAGCGCCACCACGCTCGCCACGATGATGACCGCATCCGCGCCCGCGTAGATGCTGCCATCCATCAGGATCACCACGGGAGAGGCCGCCACCATGCCCAGGATGGCACAGTAGGTCCAGCCCTTCCACTTGGCCAGCATGACCTCAATGAATTTGGCGATGGCGAAGATGCCCACCACCACGCCGATGCCAAAGGGCAGCAGAATGCCCACGTTGTGCATGACCAGGCCCCACTCGCCGCCCGCCAGCGCGGAGGTCAGCCCCGTGATGGCACCGGTGACGATGGGCTCGTAGTAGCCCAGGGTCTTGAGAATCATGGAGCCGGACACGCCGGGAATCACCATGGTCGCGGAGGCGATGCAGCCCAGGAAGAACAGCTTGACGACTTCGCCCACGCTCAGCACGATCTCCACGGAGCGATCCGTCTCAATCGCCTTGAGGACGACCACCAGCGCGAACAGCGCCACAAACAGCACCGCGCCGGGCACGCCAATGCGCTCGCCCTTCATCTGCTTGAGGATCATGGGTACGCTGCCCAGAATGAGGCCGATGAACAGCGCGTTGGTGGGCAGCGGGAAGCTGCTGAACGCGGCCTTTAGCCCGAAAGCGCCCAGCACAATCGCCGCGACCATGCCGATGGCATAGGGCAGCAGGGTCATGACGGACTTGCGGAACTGACGGAACAGGTGGGTGATGCAGGAAATCAGCGTATCGTAGATGCCCATGGACACCATCATGGTGCCGCCGGACACACCCGGGATGATATTCGCCAGACCAATCACGGCGCCGCGGAGAATATCCAGAATCATGCTCATCAGGTCAGACAGACTCCTTTTCGTTTCTTCAAGGCAAGTGTATGATACCTGCAGGAACAATATAACATGAAGGCCCCCGTTCGTCAAAGAAGCAATTCGGTCCAAATGTTATCAATTCTGCAACCTTTCTGTGACGAATTAATTTCGACCATTTCAGCAAAATAATTTTCAAAAACCTTGCAAAACCCCTTGACAAAGGAGGAAGGATTTGATAAGATAAGAGACGTCGCCACGGTGCGTGACAGGAGCACCGTAAGCCAGCTCACTTGGCTGAGGCACGCGGGAGCATAGCTCAGCTGGGAGAGCATCTGCCTTACAAGCAGAGGGTCACAGGTTCGAGCCCTGTTGTTCCCACCAAAGTCATTTGGCCCGGTAGCTCAGTTGGTTAGAGCGCCAGCCTGTCACGTTGGAGGTCGAGGGTTCGAGCCCCTTCCGGGTCGCCAATATCTGCCTTGGTAGCTCAGTCGGTAGAGCAGCAGACTGAAAATCTGCGTGTCGGTGGTTCGATTCCGCCCCAAGGCACATTCCATGCGGTAGTAGCTCAGTTGGTAGAGCGCCACCTTGCCAAGGTGGAGGTCGCG
>JAEDKS010000150.1 GCA_016295665.1 Clostridia bacterium | reverse complement strand
TCGAGTACATGAAGATCATCCTGGCCCAGGGCATCGAGAACCCCATCCTGATCGACCAGTACCTGATGGGCATCGAGGCCGAGGCGGATGCCATCTGCGACGGCGAGGACGTGCTGATTCCCGGCATCATGGAGCACATCGAGCGCTCCGGCGTGCACTCCGGCGACTCCATCGCGGTGTACCCGGCGTTCAACATCAACGGCTCCATGGTGCAGCGGCTGATCGAGGTCACGAAGGCCATCGCGCTGGAGCTGGGCACCGTGGGCCTCATCAACATCCAGTACATCGTGTATCATAACGAAATCTACGTCATCGAGGCCAACCCCCGGGCCAGCCGCACCGTGCCCTACATCAGCAAGGTGACGGGCGTGCCCATGGTGGATCTGGCTGTCCGCGCCATGCTGGGCGAGAAGCTGCGCGACATGGGCTACGGCACCGGGCTGTACCGCCAGAGCCCCTACTACGCGGTGAAGGTGCCCTGCTTCTCCTTCGAGAAGCTGCCGGACGTGGACACCCACATGGGCCCCGAGATGAAGTCCACCGGCGAGGTGCTGGGCATCGGCACCAACCTGCAGGAGGCCATCTACAAGGGTCTGGTCGCCGCCGGCTACCGGATGAGCCACCGGGGCGGTCTGCTGCTGAGCGTCCGCGACGTGGACAAGCCCGAGGCCGTGGATGTGGCCCGCCGCTACGCGGAGCTGGGCTTCAGCCTCTACGCCACCCCCGGCACCGCCAAGGCGCTGCGCGACCACGGCCTCTACGCCGCCACGGTCAAGAAGGACGCCATGGTGAAGATGCTGGAGATGAACCAGGTGCAGTATGTGATCTCCACCTCCAACCGGGGCCGCAACCCGAAGATGGAGAGCGTGCGCCTGCGCCGCAAGGCGGTGGAGCGCGGCATTCCCCACTTCACCAGCATGGACACCGCCAACGCGCTGGCGGACGCCATCACCAGCCGCTACTCCCTGCAGAACGTGGAGCTGGTGGACATCAACAACATGCGCACCAAACGCCAGAAGCTGCACTTCACCAAGATGCGCGGCACGGGCAACGACTACCTGTACTTCGACTGCTTCGAGCAGACCGTGGAGAGCCCGGAGAGCCTGGCGGTGCGCCTGTCCAACCGGCGCACGGGCGTGGGCTCGGACGGCATCGTGCTGATTCTGCCCTCCCAGAAGGCGGATGCGCGGATGCGCATGTTCAACGCCGACGGCTCCGAGGGCGTGGTGGCGGGCAACGCCATGCGCTGCGTGGTGAAGTACCTGTACGAATCGGGCCGGGTGCGCAAGGATCACATGAACATCGAAACCGGTGGCGGCATCAAGAGCGCGCAGCTGTACATCCGGGAGGACCTGGTGTTCTCGGTGCTGGTGGACATGGGCTATCCGGCCTTTGAGCCCGCCCGCGTGCCCGTGAAGCTGGACGGCGACCGGGTCATGATGCGCACCGTGCCCCTGGCGGGCGAGGATCGCCAGATCAGCTGCGTCAGCATGGGCAACCCCCATGTGGTGATGTTCGTGGACGACGTGAACCGCATTCCGCTGGACAGCGTCGGCCCCGCCATCGAGCATGACCCGCTGTTCCCGCAGCGCGTGAACGTGTCCTTCGCCCAGATCACCAGCCGCAACATCATCCGGATGCGCGTCTGGGAGCGCGGCATCGGCGAGACCGCCGCCTGCGGCACCGGCGCCTGCGCGGTGGCCGTAGCCGCCGTGGAGAACGGCCTGTGCAGCCGTGGCGCGGACATTCTGGTGCGTCTGCCCGGCGGCGAGCTGGTAGTGCGCTACGCCCAGGACGGGCAGGTGTGGCTGACCGGCGACGCCGTGACCGACTTCGAGGGCATCATTGAAATCTGAATCACGGGAGGACGGCGGGGATGACCTGCCGTCCTCCTGTAGCAATCGGGAAAAAGAGGCTTATGGTTCATGGGGAGATTTGTCCAAGGAAACCCGATAGGCAAACTGGTATCTGGCGAGAAGACACGACATGCGAAATGTCCGGACGAAGGCAGAATTTGGATTCATGGAGAAGTGATAGATACCTGACAGATTCCAGTTTGTCAATCCCCCCATTGAACCACCCCACCGGAAAGGAGCCGGAAGCCATGTTCCACATTCTCTGCTACGGTGACAGCAACACCTGGGGCTACACGCCCTGCACCGGCGTCCGCTACGACGCCGCCACCCGCTGGACGGGGGTCATGGCGAAGGCGCTGGGCCCCACCTGCGTCCTGCACGAGGACGGCATCAACGGGCGGCTGTCCGTGTTCGATTCCCCCTTCAAGCCCTTCCTGAACGGGCTTGACACCCTGCCCGCGGCGCTGTGGAGCCAGAAGCCGCTCGACCTGCTCGTCCTCATGCTGGGCACCAACGACCTCAAGCAGCACACCGCCGCCCAGTCCGCGCAGGGCGTGGGCCGGCTGGTGGGGCTGGCGCAGGCCATGGACACGCTCTACCCCTCCGGCACGCCGGTGTTCCCGAGGGGCCCGCGCATTCTGGTCATCTCCCCCATCGCCATCGGCACGCCCCCGCCCGGGGATGATCTGGCGGGCAAGCGGGAGGAATCCCTGCGCTTCCCGGCTGTCTTCGCCGCCATGTGCGCCCAGCGCGGCGTGTCCATGCTGGACGCGCAGCAGGTCTGCGAACCCTCCGGCGGCAGGAGCGGCGACGGCGTCCACATGACCCCGGAGAGCCACCGCGCCCTCGGTCTGGCGGCAGCGGAGCGGGTGCGGGCGCTGCTGGGGGATCAGGTTGGTTAAAAAATAAACTGTTTGAACTGACAAACCGCCTCTTGCATTCGCAGGGAAAATATCGTATCATGTCCATGTGATGACAAGGGGCGGTTGACCGCCGAAAGTGAGGGGTATGTATGGCCTATGTGCTGAGCTGCTGCTCCACCGTCGATCTGACGCCGGAGCATATGAAGGCCCGTGATCTCCATTATGTTTGTTTCCACTATCAGATGGACGGCAGGGATTGCCTGGACGATATGGGTGTGACCATGCCGGCGGACAAGTTCTATCAGGCGATGGTGGACGGCGCGGACACCCGCACCTCCCAGATCAATGCCGAGGAATACGAGGCCGCCTTTGAGCCCTTCCTGCAGCAGGGGCTGGACGTGCTGCACCTGTGCCTGTCCAGCGGCATCTCGGGCACCATCAACAGCGCCCTGGTGGCCAAGGCCCGTCTGGAGGAGAAATATCCCCAGCGCAAGGTCAATATTGTGGACAGCCTTGCCGCCTCCTCCGGCTATGGCCTGCTGATGGACGAGCTGGCGGATCGCCGGGACGCGGGCATGAGCCTCGAGGAGCTGACCGCCTGGGCGGAGAGCCACAAAAAGCAGGTGCACCACTGGTTCTTCTCCACCGACCTGACCTTCTACATCAAGGGCGGTCGAGTGAGCAAGACCGCCGGCTTCTTCGGACAGATGCTGAACATCTGCCCGCTGCTGAACGTGGACTGCGAGGGCCGGCTGATTCCCCGGGACAAGATTCGCGGCAAGAAGAAGGTCGTGAAGGAGATCGTCGCCCGCATGGAGCAGCACGTCCAGAACGGCTATGACTACGACGGGCGCTGCTACCTCTGCAACTCCGCCTGCTACGCCGACGCGCGCGCCGTCGCCGACCTGGTGGAGGAGAAGTTCCCGAAGCTGCGCGGCAAGGTGGAAATCTTCAACATCGGCACCACCATCGGCTCCCACACCGGCCCCGGCACCGTGGCCCTGTTCTTCCTGGGCGACGAGCGGGTGGACTGAAAGAAGCGGAAGGAAACGATTGGCAAAGGGGCTCCCGGGATGGGGCCCCTTTTTCCATACTTATTCCTCCCGTTCCATGGCAATATGCTCATTCAGCCGGGAAATGAACTCGTCCAGGGTCACCACGTCGTTCAAATACATTCTGATATACCGTGTCATGGTTTCATTGTCAAACAGCGCTTCCGTCTCCTGCACCACATAGCCATTGGCAATCTCCGCGTAGGTCTCCAGCGCCTCTGGCGAAACGATGTAGGCGCTGCTCTGCAGCCGCGCAATCTGTGCAGAGAGGGCCCCCGCCTCATCCCGGGCGTCCCTGGCCTTTTCGCCTCCCGCTGCGGCCTCCTGCAGCAGCACATCCCGCTGGGCTTCCAGCTCACTCACCCGGGCAGCCGTCGCCTCGTCCCGCATCGGGGGCAGCTGGTAGATGATGTAACTGTACGCATCCCGAATCTGCGCCAGATATTCCAAGAAGGCCACAGCCTCTGCCTGGTTGTCTGAGTAGGGATTCACGATGGCAACCATCATCTGCAGCTCCGCAGCGCCCTGATGCGAGGGGTCGATGCACATGGGCGGGAGCATGCGATCGGAAATGGTCTCGTATGCGTAGCTTTCCATGTCCAGCATGCTGGTAGCAATATCCACAGGCGGTGCTGCCTCCCGGGGCACCTCAGCACGAATGCGCAGCGTCAGGCGGCGGAAGGTATCCGTATCAAAGTCCGGGGTAACACCGGATGCCTCTGCCTCCAGCAGATAGCGCGTGATGAGATATATCAACTGCTCCTCCTGGCAGAAGGCATAGCGGCCCGAGATGTTGTAGTTCACATCATCCCACCAGTCGCTCTCCCGGAGCGCTTTCGCCACGTCCAGATACTCGTCAAAGGTGGTGGGATAGGCATAGCCCAGCGATTCAAGCTGCTGCTTACTGTCGCGGCTGCCAAGGCTTACGCATGTCCAGACAGGCCAGGCCATGAGGACTTCCCCGTCAAACAGCGCGTTCCGGATAGCGCCATACATCTTTTCCGTCTGCGCCATCAGGACATCACTGCTGTTCAGCCCGGTGTAGTAGTGTCCCTTTTTGATGTTTGCCAATCCCTCCAGCGTATACATCATGAAGATGTCCACGATGCCATCCTGCGTCAGCAGCGCCTGGGCCATATCCACATCTTCCATCGCCTGAATCTGTATGCCCGTCTGCATCCAGTACTGATTGCTGTACTCTCCCCGGAGGGCATATGGGTTGCTAACGATCAGCGGGACAGTTTCCTTCGGTGCTTCCCTATCCACCGTCATGAGAGCAGCGGTCGTGATGAAGTAGAGGCTTTTCTCCGTGACCACCAGGTCAAGCGGTTGCCAGCAGCTCGTGAAAAGCTCCCCTTCGCAGTAGATGCCCTCGTAGCCCAACACATAGGCCGCCTGCTCCTGACAGGCGATATGCCACATCCCATCGGGATAGTTCTCGGCCATCTCCCATCGTGCTTCCGCCATGTCCAGCCTGCCCACACAGCTTCCCGCATCGTCCTGCAAAAGGAGGTAAGCCTCTCCCTCCCCGCAGGCCGCCACGTCCAGCGGCGTAACGCCCTCGCAGACCACCCATGGCGCATTCTCCGATGCCTTGTAAAGCAAGCAGTTCGTCAGCGTTTCCGAATCCAGCACCAGCACGAAACAGGCCTTTCCCACATGCGTCAAGCGCAGCGGCGTGAACGCAAAGAGGGAAGCTTCCTCCACCACATCCCACACCATCAGCTCGTTTTCCTCTGACAGGGCATAGATCGTCCCGTCCCGGGCGAGGATCAGCGTGGTGTTCCCGTCACAGCTGATGTCAATCAGGTCATCGTCGTGCTCCAAGACACACACCATCTGCCGAGTCTGTAAATCGAAGCGA
>JAEDKS010000007.1 GCA_016295665.1 Clostridia bacterium | reverse complement strand
TCCTTCCTTCTACAAGAATGAGGAAGGCAAGTGGGTTGACGGCTTCACCGAGCCCGCCATGAAGGCTGCCCTGGAGCGCCTGAACGAGGGTTACACCAAGGGCTGGATTGACCCCACCACCCTGACCAACGGCACCAAGGACTGCCGCAACAAGTTCTATGACGACACCACCGGCGTGTTCACCTACTGGGTCGGCACCTGGGCGACCAACCTGAAGACCAACCTGGAGAACAACAACCAGGATGGCACGCTGGTCCCGCTGGCTCCCCTGAAGGACGCCGAGGGCAACAGCCTGTATCAGTACATCGACCGTACGCCGCCCGTGTGGGCCATCACCGAAGCCTGCGAGAATCCTGAGGGCGTGTTCACCTACTTCATCGACACCATGCTCGATGGCGGCGACGTGCAGTTCCTGTGGACCTACGGCACCGAGGGCGTGCAGTGGAGCCGCGCTGCGGAGACCGTGCTGGCCGGCACCGATAAGGAAGCCACCTACGAGGAGGGCCAGTTCCACTTCCTGGAGAACCGCGAGACCCCCGGCACCCTGTACACCAAGGCCCACACCGACCCCGTTGGCTGCCTGGCTGACTATGTCGAGGGCTATGCGAACCCCCTGAACGAGATCGTGATGCCCGAGAACCTGGCCTCCAACGCCGTGTTCCAGGCCAACGCCAAGGGCGCTGTGCTGGTGCCCAGCACCGATGCCATGAGCACCTACAACGGCGACCTGACCACCCTGAAGAACAGCCTGATCGCCAAGGTTGCCATGGGCGAGATGACCTATGCCGACGCCATGGCGCAGTTCGCCGCCGAGGGCAAGGCCTGGTCCGATGCCATCGTGGAGAGCCTGAACGCGAAGTAATTCGCCTGGGCATGGGGGTGCATGCCCCCACACGTGCCGTGTGAGCAAGGGCTCTTTCGGTAACAACCGGGCGGGGAGGAGACGGGTGACCGGCTCCTTCCCGCCCTCAAAGCCATTCTTGAATCAACACTGATGACAGGGGGTCGTTGCATGGACGGCACAATGAAGATCAAGCCCGAGAAGAAGCCGTTGCTGCCGCGCATCAAGCGGTACGCTGGCTTCTATGTGCTATTTCTGCCCGTACTGGTATTCCTGATCCTGTTCCATTACCTGCCGATGTTCGGCATCTACTTTGCCTTCACCAAGTACAACATCATCAAGCCCGCCACCTGGGTGGGCCTGGCAAACTTCGAGCGCCTGTTCGGTATGCCGAACTTCTGGACGGCCTTCACCAACACCATCGTGCTGAGCGTCGTCAAGCTGCTGCTCACCAACCTGTTCTCCGTCATCCTCTCTCTGCTTTTGAATGAAATCGCGCACAACGGCGTCAAGAAGCTCGCGCAGACCATCATCTACATGCCGCACTTCATGAGCTGGGTTGTGACCGCGTCCGTGTTCCAGCTGATTCTGGCGCCCACCACCTCCGGTCTGGTGAACCAGCTGCTCATCAGCCTGGGCGTCATCGACAAGGGTATCTATTTCCTGGGCAACTCCGCCACCTGGCGCGGAGCCTACTACTTCATCAACATCTGGCATGACACCGGCTGGGGCACCATTATCTTCCTGGCAACCCTGACCGGCATCGACCCCGGCATCTATGAGGCCGCCCAGATCGACGGCGCGGGCCGCTGGAAGCAGATGTGGTACATCACCCTGCCTTCCCTGGCGAAC
The DNA here is from genome assembly GCA_016295665.1 of Clostridia bacterium. Classification (GTDB taxonomy): domain Bacteria; phylum Bacillota; class Clostridia; order Christensenellales; family Aristaeellaceae; genus HGM11604. Next base: position 26,151 of record JAEDKS010000007.1, on the reverse strand, counting down.
ACCATCATCACCGTGCTGATCCTGAACCTGGGCAAGATCATGAACCTGTTCGAGAGCGTGTTCGTGCTCCAGAACGACGCGGTCATGGACGTCTCTCAGGTGCTTCAGACCTACGTCTACTACCAGACCTTCAACAGTGGTGCCATCCCGGATTACGGCTACACCACCGCCATTGGTCTGTTCCGCTCCCTGGTCGGCATGGCGCTGATGCTCCTCTGCAACTTCGCCAGCAACAAGGTTCGCGGACGCGGCATCGTGTAAGGAAGGAGGAGGAGCAAATATGGAAAATACCAAGTCCGTGGGCGCGCCCCAGATTCGCAAGCCCCATAAGAAGTTCTCCATCTTCCCCTATATCAACGGTCTGTTCTTCTTCATCGTGTGCCTCATCATTCTGGTGCCCATCTGGAAGGTGCTGGTGGACTCCTTTGACCTGACCACCGGCTACGGCATGAAGCTCTGGCCCGACAAGTTCGGCCTGGAGGGCTACGTCACCGTGCTGACCAATCAGACGCTGCTGACCCCCCTGCGCAACAGCTTCATCACCACCGTCGCGGGTACCTTCCTGGGCCTGCTGCTGTCCACCCTCGGCGCCTATGTGCTGATTCAGTGGGACATGCCCGGCCGCGGCTTCTTCGCCTGGCTGCTCATGTTCTCCATGGTGTTCTCCGGCGGCATGATCCCCCTGTACATCGTCATCAAGAAGCTGAACATGCTGAACACCCTGTGGGCGGTCATCCTGCCCCCCGCCATCAGCGTGTACAACCTGGTGCTGATGCGCAACTTCTTCGAGGGCATCCCGAACTCCCTGTTCGAGAGCGCCACCCTGGACGGCTGCACCCCCATGCAGATCTTCTACAAGATCGCCCTGCCCCTGTCCAAGGCGGCTCTGGCGTCCATTGGCCTGATGTTCGCCGTGTCCTACTGGAATGACTACACCAACTACAAGCTGTACATCACCAAGGCTGACCTGTACAACTTCCAGATGAAGCTCCGCTCCATGATGCAGGGCTCCAATCTGCCCAACGCCACCGGCGCCGTGACGGAGAACACCATCCAGAACGCCTGCGTCATCGTCGCCATCCTGCCGTTCATGATCCTGTATCCCTTCCTGCAGAAGTACTTCGTGAAGGGCATCAACATCGGCGCGGTCAAGGAGTAAGGCGCAGCCGGGAAAAGCAACCAAACCATCGTCGGGCGCGGGTGCGCGGAGCCAGACTCCCGCATCCGCGCCCCTTTTCACAGGCCCGGGAGCACGCCCGGGACAAGGGAGCTACACGAAGGAGGAGCACTATGCCGACCATCTTCTGGGCGGGGGATTCCACCTGCCAGCAGAACTACATGAACACCTACCCCCAGACGGGCATCGCCCAGGTCTTTGACCGCTTCACGAAGCGCGGGGAGGTCACCGTCAGCAACCACGCCATCAACGGGCGCAGCACGAAGTCCTTTCTGGACGAGGGCCGGCTGGTGCCCATCTACGACCGGATGGAGGCGGGGGACTTCCTGTTCATCCAGTTCGGTCACAACGACGAGAAGGAGCAGGACGCCGCCCGCTATGCCGCCGCCTTCGGGGACTACGCGGTGAATCTGGAGAAGTTCGTCAACGCGGCCCGGAACAAGGGCGCCATCCCGGTCATCATCACGCCCTGCTGCCGCCGCCTGTTCAGCGGCAACACCCCGGCCTACCGCCACACCGACTGGGCGGAATCCGCCCGGCAGACCGCCGCACGGCTGGGCGTGGCCTGCGTTGACCTGACGGCGATGAGCGAGGCGCTGGTGCAGTCCACCGGCATCGAGGAGAGCCGCCGCTTCTACATGTGTCTGGAGCCCGGGGCCTACCCCAACTTCCCGGACGGACAGAACGACAACTCCCACCTGCGCCCGGAGGGGGCCATGGCGTATGCCGGGCTCATCGCTGGGGCGCTGTGGGCGATGGGCGGCGCCTATGCGGCGCTGATCGCGCCCGAGGCCGCCGCGTGGCTGCAGGCCCACGGCACGGTGGACGCCGACGCGGAGAAGGAGAGGTAAACGACATGGACAAGCTGTATCAAGCCGATCTGGGCAACGGAACCTACCAGAACCCCGTGCTGCTGTGCGACTACTCCGACCCGGACGCCATCCGGGTGGGGGACACCTACTACCTCACGGCCTCCACGTTCAACTACGTGCCGGGTCTGCCCATCCTGACCAGCAAGGACATGGTGAACTGGACGCTGCGGGGCTACGCGCTGGAGCGGGTGCCGGAGTACGAGGGGCTGGCCCCCCAGCACGCGAAGGGTGTCTGGGCCCCCGCCATCCGCTACCATGACGGCTGGTTCACGATTTACTACGGCATGCCCGACGAGGGCATCTTCTGCGTCCGCACCCGCGACCCCCTGGGCCCGTGGGAGCCGCCGGTGTGCGTGCTGCCGGGCAAGGGCCTCATCGACTCCTGCCCCTTCTGGGACGACGACGGTCGGGCGTGGCTGGTGCACGGCTACGCCAAGAGCCGCATCGGCTTCAAGAGCGTGCTGGGCATCTTCCCCCTGAGCGCGGACGGCCTGCGGGCGCTGGGCCCCGACCGCATCCTGTTCGACGGGCAGGTCACCCAGCCCACCCTGGAGGGCCCGAAGGTGTACAAGCGGGCGGGCTGGTACTACATCTTCGCCCCGGCGGGCGGCGTGGCGACGGGCTGGCAGACCGTGCTGCGCAGCCGCAGCATCCTGGGCCCCTGGGAGGAGAAGGTGGTGCTCAAGCAGGGCAGCAGCGTGGTCAACGGCCCCCATCAGGGCGCCTGGGTCACCGCGCCGGACGGCTCGGACTGGTTCCTGCACTTCCAGAGCCGGGGACTGTACGGGCGCATTCTGCACCTGCAGCCCATGCGCTGGCAGGAGGACGGATGGCCCTTCGTGGGGCAGGTGGATGCGCACCCGGTGCCCCCGGAGACGATTCCCGCCGGCGAGGACGCCCGGGCGGCGGCTTTGCAGGCCAACGCGGCGGACTGCGGCATCCCGGTGATGACCTTCACCAAGCCCGCCGGCCCCGCCTGTGCCCCCACCTCCGAGCAGGCCAGCGATGACTTCACGGGCCCCCTGGGGCTGCAGTGGCAGTTCATGGGCAATCCTCCGGCGGACTGCTGCCGGGTGGAGAGCGGCGCGCTGGCGCTGCGGGCCTGTGCGCTGCCCTCGGGCGGCACGACCCTGTGGCAGTGCCCGCAGGCGCTGACCCAGAAGGTGGCCTGCCTGGCCTTCACGGCGGAGACCACCGTGGACGCGACCATGCTGCGCCCCGGCGAGCAGGCGGGCCTGGCGCTCATCGGCGGACAGTACGCCTATCTGGCGGTGCGCCGGAGCGCGGAGGGCCTGCAGGCGGTGTACGTGGAGAGCCAGAACGCCCCGGGCGGCAAGGCGGAGCAGGTGCTGGCGACGGCCCCCGCCGGGGAGCGGCTGCGTCTGCGCCTGACCCTCCGGAACACGGGCTACGCCGAGGCGGAGGCGGACTTCGCTTGCGCCGGGGAAACGGGCGCGTGGACGACCCTGGGCACGGGCTTCTCTCCGTCGCGCCACACCTGGGTGGGGGCGCGGCTGGGCCTGTTCTGCATGCCCATGGACGGCGGGGCCCACGGCGGTCACGCGGTGTTCGGCCCCTTCCGGGTCGTGCCGGAGGAGGTGGCCCCGTGACGGCGGAGGCGCTTCGTGCGCTGATTCTGCAGAGCGACCTGCCGGGCATCCAGGCGGCGCTGCCCCTGGAGCCCACGCTGATTGACGCCGTGGACGCGGACGGCGTGCCGCTCCCGATGCTCGCGGCGCGGGAGAGCAGCCTGGAGGTGCTGCGGTATCTGGTGGAGTACGGGCTGCGGGTGAACCTGAACGCGGTGGACAGCCGTGGGCGGGATCTGCTGCACTACGCCGCCGAAGGCCGCGACCCGGAGAAGTGCCGCTACCTGATGACGAGGGGCGGCATGGATCCGCTGCGGGGCGACCTGGCGCTGGTGTCGCCCTATGACCTGGCCATGGACAACCCCGCGACCCGGGCCTGCTTTGTGCACGCGGTGGGCGCGGAGCCAGAGGAACTGTACCACAACCCGGTGCGCCGGGGCTTCTTCCCCGACCCCTCCATCCTGCGGGTGGGGGAGGACTACTACATGGTCAACTCCACCTTCACCTTCTTCCCCTGCATCCCCGTCAGCCACAGCCGCGACCTGATTCACTGGGAGGTCGTGGGCCACGCCATCGAGCGGCCCGAGTGGTCGGCGCTGGAGGGGCTGGAGGGCGGACGGGGCTGGTGGGCGCCGGATATTTCCTACGCGCCGGACACCGGGCTGTTCTACATCTGCGCCACCCTGCGCCTGAACGACGTGGGCGCGGTGCGCCGCCGGCAGATGGTGGTCACCTCCCGCTCTCCCGAGGGCCCCTACTCCGAGCCCGTGTTCTTCGAGGAGGACGGCATCGACCCGAGCCTGTTCCACGACGATGACGGGCGGCACTACATGCTGCTGAACCGGGGGGCGCGCATCTTTGAGATCGACGGCAGCGCCACGCGCCGCCTGTCCGAAACGACCCTGCTCTACTACGGCAGCCAGAAGCGCGCTCCGGAGGGCCCCCACCTGCTGAAGCGGGACGGATGGTACTACCTGTTCCTGGCCGAGGGCGGCACGGGCACCGGGCACCGGGAGACCGTGGCCCGCTCCCGGACGCTCATGGGCGTGTACCAGCCCAGCCCCTACGGCCCGGTCATCCGCCAGTGGGACGAGCGCAGCCCGATTCAGCGCTGCGGTCACGCCAAGCCGGTGACCCTGCCGGACGGGCGATGGGCCTTCGTGTACCTGTGCGGGCGGCCGCTGGAGGGCCGCTGGACCATGATGGGCCGCGAGACGGCGCTGGACGCCTTCACCTGGACGGCGGACGGCTGGCCCCTGCTGAACGAGGGGCGGGGCGTGTCCACCCAGGCGCGGAAGCTGCTGCCGGACGCGCCCGTCCCCGGGCACACGGACTGGCTGACCCCCAGGGCCCCGCGCCCGGGCACCCTCCGCTGGGAGGGCGACACCCTGACCCTGCGGGGCGACCCCTTCCCCCTGACGGACACCCGCTGCCGCAGCGTGGTGCTGCAGCGGCAGCGGGAGCCGCGCTTCGCCTTTGAGGCCGCGCTCACCGTGCCGGGTTCGGGCGAGGCGGGGCTGACCTGCTACTACGACGAGCATTCCTTCCTGACCGCCGGCGTGCGGGACGGCGCGCTCCATGTCACCGAGCAGATCGGTCTGGAGACCGTGACCCACGCGCCCGTCCCCGCCGCCCTGAAGCCCGGCGACCGCCTGACCCTCCGGGTGGAGGCGGACGGGCTGCGCCGCACCCTGCTGGCCCGCGCGGGCGATGGGTGGCGAACCCTGTGTGCGCTGGAAAACATGACCTACCTGTCCGACGAGGGCGTGCGCCTGGGCAAGCGCTTCACCGGCGCCATGGTGGGCGTCTACGCGCTGGAGGGCACCGCCGTCTTTGACGGGCTGCGCTACGAGGAAACGTGACGCGATGCGCCTGCATCCTGCCGGGATGCGGGCGCTTTTCCTGCGTGCCCTCCGGAAAAATTTGCCGAAACCGTGAACCTGACGCCCCTCCCCGGCGTCTTATCAGTGAGGAACCGCAGGAGAGGAGGGAGCCCATGACCAGGGAGGCGTTCGGACAGCGCGTGATGGCGCTGGAGGGGCTGCTGTACCGGGTGGCGCGGAGCCAGTGCGTCTGTCGGGCGGACTGCGAGGACGCCGTGCAGGAGGCGCTGCGCCGGGCGTGGCAGCACCGGGACAGGCTGCGCGACGAGGACACGTTTCAGGCGTGGCTGGTGCGCATCCTGCTGAACGTGTGCCACGACCAGGCCCGCCGGGCGCGGCGCGTGGTGCCCATGGAGCACCTGCCGGAGCGGGGCGTGACGGACGCGCAGGAGCATCCGCTGCTGGACGCGCTGAACACCCTGCCCCCGGAGTTGCGGAGCCTGCTGGTGCTCCACCATGTGGAGGGCTGGGACATCGAGGCGCTGTCGAAGCTGCTGCGGGTGCCCCGTGGCACGGTGAAATCAAGGCTGGCCCGGGCGCGGCAGCTGCTGCGCAGGGCCTATGACGGGGAGGGATCGGCATGAGGAACGGCATGGGACAGGAGGAGGGAAGGCGGCTCGGGGACGATCTGCGGCAGGCGCTGGGCGAGCCGGACGCGCACTTCACGCAGGCGCTGCAAGCCGCGCTGACGGGCCTGGCGGAGCGGGCGGCTCCGGAGCGGCTGCCCCGCGTGGGCAGGCTGCGCGGTCGCCGGGCGCTGCTGGGGCTGGCGGTGCTGCTGGTAGCGCTGGTGGGCACGGCAGCGGCGGCGGGGGCGGTGCTGCCCGGGCTGCTGGCGCTGACGGGCCTGGAGGACGACCCCGTGGCGGCGGCGATGGTGCAGCCGGTGGGGCAGCTCTGGGCGTCGGAATACGCCGTGGCGGAGGTGCAGGAGCTGCTCTATGACGGCTACGGCGCCCTGCTGACCGTGCACGTCAGGCCGGCGGACAGCGGGCAGGTGCTGCTGCTGCCCAGCGGCGCGGGCGGGCTGCGAGCGGCGGCGAAGAGCCTGCCGGAGGTGACCGGAACGGAGGCGCGCCCGGGCGAGACCATCGCGGCCTACGCCGACCGGCTGGGGCTCTCCGTGGTCGTGTTCGGCTGCGGGGTGCAGAACGAGGCGAGCACCTTCGTTACCGAGGGCCTGCCGGATGACCTGCACCGCGCCGAGGACGGCTCCTGGACGCAGGTGCTCCGCATCCCGGCGGTGGAGTCGTCGGAGCAGCTGCGGGTCCGGTTCCACAGCACCCTGTACGACCGCCCCGCCGAGCAGGCGAGACTGTCCATCAGGGATCCGGGACGGCCCGTCAGCGAGGTGAGCAGCCTTCTGATTCCCGTGTCGCCCCTGCGGGCGGGGGACGCGGCCCCGACCGTGCTGGAGGCGGCGGAGGTGGAGGTCACCGGGGCGCTTCCCGGCCTGAACCTCGTCCGGGCCCGGCTGGTGGAGACGTGGCTGGACACCTACATCGACCTTTCCTTCGACACCCCGCAGGACGAGTTCATCGCCGCGGCGGTGGTGATGGTCGAGAGCGAAGCGGGGGAGAGACCGGAGATGGCCTTCGCCAGCCCGGTGAGCCTGCGGCAGGGCTACAAATCCGGCCTGCACTACGCCGCGTCCCTGGGCGCGTCCTGCGAGGGGCGCAGCTTCCGCGTGACCGTACAGCTGGCGGGCGAGCAGCAGGAGCCGCTCGGGGAGATGCAGCTGCAGCTCCGCTTCCCGGCTCCGTGAGCGGGGCCCGGGCCGCAACTGCGGGTTGCTTGGCAGGGCGGGCGGAATGTGGTATCCTGTGCACAGGAGGTGGATTCCCATGGAGAAGCAGAACATCATCACGCGGCTGCGCACGGGCCGGGGCATGTCCCAGGACGAGCTGGCGGAGCGGGTGTTCGTCACCCGTCAGGCCGTGTCGCGCTGGGAGCGCGGCGAGACCGTGCCCAGCACGGACACGCTCCGGCTGCTGTCGCAGGTGTTCGATGTGTCCATCAACACGCTGCTGGGCTCCCCGAGGAAGCTGGTGTGCCAGTGCTGCGGCATGCCGCTGGACGATACGTCCGTCAGCCGCGAAAAGGACGGCACCATCAACGAGGAATACTGCCGCTGGTGCTACGCGGACGGGCAGTTCGTCTACACCAGTCTGGAGACGCTGACGGAGTTTCTGGTGGCGCACATGTCCCGCCCGGACTGGCCCCCGGAGCAGGCCCGGGCCTACTTTCAGGAGCAGCTGCCCCGGCTGCGCCACTGGCAGGAAAAGGGCGGCGAAGCGCCGCGGCAGGACGGGGAGCTCCATCGGGACGGAGGCGATTGACGTCGCCTCCTTTTTTGTGCCCCGAGGCCGAAAAGCACCTTGCGCGCCCGGCCCCGAGCGGTTACAATAGTAGGCGTACCAGAGCGGAAGGAGGGAGCGGACATGGGCCTGAGCAGACAGCCGGAGACGGCCCGGCCCCGGACGGCGCCCCGGGTGCACCGGGGGCGGTGGGCAGCGGCGGGGCTTTTCCTGCTGGCGGGGCTGTTCCATGGCATGAGCCAGGGAAGTGCGATGCGCACGCTGAGCTTCCTCCTGAGCAGCACCCTCTATGTGGGGCTGGCGCTGGGCTGGGCGGTGTCGATTCAGCACCGGGTCATGGAGCCGAAGGCCCGGCGGCTGCTGATCGCCTCGGCGCTGCTGGTGGCGCTGTGGATGGTGCTGCGGGTGTGCAAGTACCGCTTCGTGAACACGGAGGACGCGCAGGTGCTGCTGTGGTACCTGTACTACCTGCCCCAGCTGTTCGCGCCCACGCTGGTGCTGCTGGCGGCGCTGCAGCTGAACCGCAGCGCGGAGCGCCCCCGGAGCCGGGGGTGGTATCTGCTGCTGGTGCCGGCGCTGGCGCTGTTCCTGGGCATTGTGACCAACAACGCGCATGAGCTGGCGTTTCGCTTCTGCCCGCCGCTTCCCCGGGAGGCGGCGTACATCCACGGCCCCCTGTACTACGCGGCGATGGGCTGGATGCTGGTCATGACGCTGGCGGGGGCAGCGGTGCTGCTGCGGGCGTGCCGGGTGCCCAGCGGGCGGCGGGGGCTTTGGCTGCCCTGCGCGGTGTTCGTCCTGGGGGCGCTGCTCTCCCTCCTGAGCTTTGCCAACGTGCTGCGGCCCTTCAAGGTGCCGGAGATGATCAGCGCCACGTTTGTGGCGACCTGGGAGAGCTGCATCGCCATCGGGCTGCTGCCGACAAACACGAACTACGGCGGCTTCTTCTCCGCGTCCACCATCGCGGCGCAGATCACGGACGGGGAGGACCGGGTGGTGTACAGCGCGACCACCCCGCTGACCCTGAGCGCGGCGCAGCGGGCGCAGGCGCGGCAGGGCACCGTCAGCTTGAGCGAGGATATCCGCCTGCACAGCCAGCGGGTGCGGGGCGGGTACATCTACTGGACGGACAGCGCCGCCCGGCTGAACCGCATCCGGGCGCGGCTGTCGGAGACGGCGGGCCTGCTGTCGGAGGAGAACGAGCTGCTCCGGGCCGAGAACGATGCCCGGCGACAGCAGTCGGCGCTGGAGGAGCAGAACCGGCTCTACGAGAGCCTGCTGCCCCCGGTTCGCTCCCAGATGAACGGGATGAGCGCGCTGCTGGAGCGCCTGCGCCCGGACGAGGCGGACTTCACCCGGCAGCTGGGACTGCTCTGCGTGTACGGCGCGTATGTGAAGCGGCGGTGCAGCCTGGCGCTGATGCAGGAGGAGGACGCCTGTACCCAGGAGCTGGTGCTGTGCCTTCGGGAATCGGTGGGGTGCCTGACGGACATGGGTGTCCTGTCGGCGCTGCGCCCCGAGGGGAGCGCGGTGATGCCCAAGGAGGCCATCGTGCTGGCCTACGACTGCTTCGAGGCGGCGGTGGAACGGGCGCTGCCCACGCTGAATGCGCTGCTGGTGACCCTGCGGGCGGGGGAGGCGGGGCTGACCCTGCGCCTGTCGCTGGAGGGGGCGGCGCAGCCCCTGGAGGCGGGGTGGGGCCCGGAGCGGACGCTGCCCCGGGGCCTGACCTGGCACCTGCACGTGGAGCGGCAGGACGAGACGCTGTTTGAGACGCTGACCATCACGGGAGAGGGCGGTGAGACCGGATGCTGATGCCTGTGGGGGCGATTTCCGCCAACGGGCAGGGGCTGCTCTGCACGGGGCTGCTGCTGCTGGTGTGCGCGGGGCTCTTTGCCGCGATGACGGCGGTGGTGTACCGGACGACGCCGGGCCGGACGGTCTGCTGCGCGCTGCCCGCGCTGGTGAGCTTCGCGCTGCTGCTGGCGATGATGTCCGGGCTCTGGGATGGCTTTGATGCCCCGGAGGCGGCTTGGGCGGCGCCTCAGGTGGGGCGGCTGCCCCTGGGGGCCATGCTGGCGGTGATGGCGCTGCTGGGGGTGCTGACGGGCGTGGCACTGTGGCGGGTGCTGCGGTGGATGCGGGACCATGTGTCCCCGGCGGCGGTGAAGGAGGGCATCGACCGGCTACCCGCCGGGCTGTGCTTCTATGTGCGGGACGGCCTGCCCCGGCTGGTGAACGAGCGGATGGAGCAGCTGTGCTGTCAGCTGACGGGGCAGGTGCTCCTGAACGGTGAGACCCTGTGGCAGCGCCTGACCACCGGCGACGTGGAGCCGCCCGCCCGGGCGCTGGAGACGGGCGACACGCCGCTGGTCGATCCCGGGGACGGCACCGTGTGGAGCTTCACTCGAACCCTCCTGGAGGTGGACGGCGAGGCCGCGTGGCAGCTCGTGGCGTCGGAGGTGACCGGGGAGTACGCGCTGAACTGCCGCCTGCGGGAGGAAAATGCCCGGCTGGAGGCCATGAACCGCCGCCTGCGCCGCTACGGCGACCAGGTGTGTCAGCTGGCAAGGGAGCGGGAGGTGCTCCACGCCCGGATGCGCGTCCATGACGAGTTCGGGCAGGCGCTGCTCTCGGCGCGGCAGCTGCTGGTGCGCCCCGGGGCGGACGCGCCGCAGCGGCAGGAGGTGCTGGCGCAGTGGCGGCGGGCGCTGCGGCTGCTGGAGAGCACCGGCGGCGAGGAGCGGGGCGGCCCGGGGCTGGAGGATCTGATCCGGGCGGCGGAGACCATCGGCGTGCGGGTGGAGGTGACCGGGGAGCAGCCCGCCCCGGACAGCCCCGCCCGGGCGCTGCTGACGAGCGCGGCCCGGGAGTGCCTGACCAACACCGTGCGCCACGCGGGCGGCACGACGCTGTGGGTGCGGCTGACGCGGGCGCAGGGGTGGCTGGAGGCATCGTTCACCAACGACGGCGCCGCGCCCGGGGGCGAGGTGACGGAGGGCGGCGGCCTGTCCGCGCTGCGGCGGCGGGTGGAGCGCGCCGGCGGCAGCATGCGGGTGCAGAGCGCGCCCCGGTTCATGCTGACCGTCACATACCCGGAGGAAGGGGAGGATGAGCTGTGAACAGGCATCGCGTGCTGGTGGTGGAGGATCAGGCCATGCCCCGCCAGCTGTTCCGGATGATGATTGAGGCCTCGGAGGACTTCACCCTGGTGGCGTCCATCGACAGCGCGGAGCTGGCGGACATCTACTGCCTGCGCCACGGGGTGGAGCTGGTGCTGATGGACGTGGTGACCCGGGGCGGCGTGAACGGGCTGGAGGCGGCGGCGCGCATCAAGCGGCAGACCCCCGGGGTGAAGCTGATTGTGGTGACGTCCATGCCGGAGTGCTCCTACATCGACCGGGCGCGGCGCATCGGCGTGGAGAGCTTCTGGTACAAGGAGGCGACGGACGAGTCCATCCTGAGCATCATGCGCCGGACGATGGCGGGGGAGTCGGTGTACCCGGACGCGCCGCCGGATGTGCGCCTGGGCGAGGCCAGCAGCCGGGACTTCACGCCCCGGGAGCTGGAGGTGCTGCGGGAGGTGACGGGCGGCTACACCAACACGGAGATCGGCGAGCGCCTGTTCATGTCCCCCAGCAGCGTCAAGACCCACATCCTGAGCATGCTGGAAAAGACGGGCTTCCGCAACCGCACCGAGCTGGCGGTTCGCGCCCGGGAGAGCGGTCTGGTCATTCTGGACGAGCGGCGGGAGGGGCCGGAGGCGTGACGCTTTGGGGCAAAGCAAAGGGGCGGGGTCACGGGCCCTTTGCCCGTGAGCTCCCGCCCACCTGTGACGCTTCGGATGATTCAGATCATGTCAAGGAATGCCCGGTGCACCCGGTCATCCGTGCCCATCTCGGGGTGGAACGCCAGGGCCAGCTGATGCCCGGCGCGCACCGCGACGATGCGCCCGTCCACCTCCGCGAGCACCTCGGCGCCCGGCCCCGCCGCCTCCACATAGGGGGCGCGGATGAAGGTCATCCGGAAGTCACCGATGCCCTTCAGGGGTGCCACGGTCTCAAAGCTGCCCAGCTGCCGCCCGTAGGCGTTGCGCCTGACCCGCACCGGCAGGGTGCCCAGATGGGGCGCCTCGCCGCCGCTGATCTCCTGCGCGAGCAGAATCAGCCCCGCGCAGGTCGCCAGCACGGGCATGCCGTCCTGAATGGACGCCCGGAGGGGATGGAGCATGTCCAGCTCCCGCAGCAGCTTGCCCTGCACGGTGCTCTCACCGCCGGGCAGCACCAGCGCGTCGATGCCCCGCAGGTCGGAGCGCTGCCGCAGCTCCACGCAGTCCGCGCCCAATTGGCCCAGCATCTGCTCATGCTCGAGGAAGGCGCCCTGCAGCGCCAGCACGCCGATTCTCATGCCTTACTTCCCCCGCTCCTCCATGATGAGCTTGATCTCCTGCTCGTTGATGCCCACCATGGCCTCGCCCAGATCCTCGGACAGCGACGCGATGAGCTTCGCGTCCCGGAAGTTGGTCACGCTCTGCACGATGGCCCGGGCCCGCTTGGCGGGGTTGCCGCTCTTGAAGATGCCGGAGCCCACGAACACGCCCTCGGCACCCAGCTGCATCATCAGCGCCGCGTCCGCGGGGGTCGCCACGCCGCCGGCGGCGAAGTTGACCACGGGCAGCCGGCCGTGGTCGTGGACGTACTGCACCAGATCCACGGGCACGCGCAGCTCCTTGGCGGCCTCGTACAGCTCGTCTGAGCGCATGGAGGTCACCCGGGCAATCTCGGCGTTCATCTTTCGCATGTGGCGCACGGCCTGCACCACGTTGCCGGTGCCGGGCTCGCCCTTGGTGCGGATCATGCTGGCGCCCTCGCTGATGCGGCGCAGCGCCTCGCCCAGGTCGCGGGCACCGCAGACGAAGGGCACCCGGAACTGGCGCTTGTCGATGTGGTACACGTCATCGGCGGGGGAGAGCACCTCGGACTCGTCGATGTAGTCGATCTCGATGGCCTGCAGAATGCGTGCCTCGGCAATGTGACCGATACGCACTTTCGCCATCACCGGAATCGACACGGCCTCCTGAATGCCGCGGATCATCTTCGGGTCGCTCATGCGGGACACGCCGCCGGCGGCCCGGATGTCGGCGGGGATGCGCTCGAGGGCCATGACGGCGCAGGCGCCCGCCTCCTGCGCGATGCGGGCCTGCTCGGGGGTGGTCACGTCCATAATGACGCCGCCCTTGAGCATCTGGGCCAGGCCCTTGTTCAGTTCATATTGTGTCTGCTGATTGTTCTCCATGGGACTGCCTCCTTGTCTGGAATCGGAAAGTATGATATACTGAAACTGACCATATGAAAATGGTCAATATGATGATTTTCCTGATGCCAGATGGAGGAGGGGAGGCCATGCTGACCTACGCGCTGCAGCCGGATGGGCGGGAGCCGCTGTACGAGCAGCTCTGCCGGCACATCCGGGAGGACATCCGCGCCGGCAGACTGCGGGCGGGGGAGCACCTGCCGTCGAAGCGGACGCTGGCGGAGAACCTGGGCGTGAGCAGCATCACGGTGGAGAACGCCTACGAGCAGCTGATCAGCGAGGGCTATGTGGCGTCCCGGCCCCGGCGGGGGTACTACGTGGCGGCGCTGGGGGAGCTGCTGCCGCCCTCGCCCGTGTCGCCGGTGCCCCGGGTGCCCGGGGGACCGCAGCGCCCGGCGTGGTGGCTGGATCTGTCGGGGAACCAGACATCGCCGGAGCGCTTTCCGTTCTCGGTGTGGGCGCGGCTGATGCGGGAGACGATCTCCGGGGACAGCGCGGCGCTGCTGACCCCCGCCCCGTGCAGCGGGGTGCTGGCGCTGCGGGAGGCCATCGCGGGGCACCTGCGCTCCTTCCGGGGCATGAGCGTGCACCCGGATCAGATCGTGGTGGGCGCGGGCACGGAGTACCTCTACGGGCTGCTGATTCAGCTGCTGGGCCGGGGGCGGGTGTACTGCGTGGAGAACCCGGGCTACCCGAAGCTGGCGCGCATCTACCGGAGCCACGGGGTGGTGTGCCGGTGCGCGGCGCTGGACGGGCAGGGCATGACCGTTCAGGGCCTGCGGGAGAGCGAGGCGGACGTGGCGCACATCAGCCCGGCGCACCACTTTCCCACGGGGGTCATCATGCCGGTGAGCCGGCGGTACGAGCTGCTCTCCTGGGCCGGGGAGCGGGAGGGCCGGGTCATCATCGAGGACGACTACGACAGCGAGTTCCGGCTGAACGGGCGCCCGCTGCCCACGCTCCAGTCCATCGACGCGGGGGGTCGGGTGATCTACATGAACACCTTCTCCAAGTCGCTGGCGCCCACCATCCGCATCAGCTACATGGTGCTGCCCCCGCGCCTGGCGGAGCGGTACCTGGCGCGGCTGTCGTTCTACGCCTGCACGGTGTCCAACTTTGAGCAGTACACGCTGGCCCGGTTCATCCGGGAGGGGTACTTCGAGAAGCACATCAACCGCATGCGGCTGTTCTACGCCCGGCGGCGGCAGCAGGTGCTGGACGCGCTGGCGGAGAGCCCCCTGGCCCCCCGGAGCCGGGTGGAGGAGGCCGCGTCGGGGCTGCACTTCCTGCTCTGCCTGGACACCGCCCTGCCTGACGCGGCCCTGCAGGAGCGACTGCGGGCGCAGGGCATCCACCTGGCCAGCCTCTCGGACTACGACCTGGGCGGCGGGGGAACGCCCCCGCACCGGTTCCTCATCAACTACTCCAACCTGCCGCCCGAGCGCCTGCCGGAGGCCCTGCGGCGGGTGGCGGCCTGCCTGGAGGAGGCACCCGCCCCTTGACAGCGCGGTTCGGCTTCGATATAATCATAGCAAATGCACAGCCATACGAGGGAGGAATACCATGCCTTATCGCTTCGATACCAAATGCGTTCACGGCACCCCGGACCGCGCCTACCGGGACGGCGTCCGCTCGGTGAGCTTCCCCATCTATCAGTCCGCCACCTTCGCCCATACGGAGGTGGGCCACGGACAGTTCAACTACACCCGTCAGGACAACCCCACCCGTCTGCAGCTGGAGGAGACGGTGGCGGCGCTGGAGGGCGGCGCGGACGCCGTGGCCTTCGCCTCGGGCATGGCGGCCATCGCGGCGGTGTTCGAGCTGCTGAAGCCCGGCGATCAGGTCATCTGCAGCGAGGATCTCTACGGCGGCACCACCCGCCTGTTCAACAACATCAGCAAAAAGAACGGCCTGCAGGTCACCTTCGTGGACAGCACGGATACCGATCTGGTGCGGGCCGCCATCACCCCCGCCACCCGGGCGATTTACATCGAGACGCCCAGCAACCCCATGATGAACGTGACCGACATCCGCGCCTGCGCGGAGCTGGCCCACGGGGCGGGGGCGCTGCTCATCGTGGACAACACGTTCCTGTCCCCGGTGTTCCAGCAGCCCATCCCGCTGGGCGCCGATCTGGTGGTGCACAGCGGCACCAAGTACCTGGCGGGCCATAACGACACCATCAGCGGCTTTGTGGTCACCGCCACCCGGGAGCTGGGGGACGCCATCCGCCTCATCGGCAAGACCACCGGCGGCATGCTGGCGCCCTTTGACAGCTGGCTGGTGCTGCGGGGCATCAAGACCCTGTCCCTGCGCATGGAGCGCATCGGGCAGAGCGCCCTGACCCTGGCGGAGGCGCTGCAGAAGAATCCCCATGTGAAGCAGGTGTACTATGTGGGCCTGCCGGAGCACCCGGGCTACGCGGTCAACCGGCGTCAGGCCACGGGCGCGGGCGGCATGCTGTCCTTCCGGGTGGACAGCCGGGAGACCGCCGAGCGGGTGCTGAAGGGCGTGCGGGTCATCGCCTTTGCCGAGAGCCTGGGCGGCACCGAGACCCTGCTGACCTACCCCCTGACCCAGACCCACGATGTGGTGCCCGCCGAGATGCGCGAGCGCCTGGGCATCAACGAGACGCTGCTGCGCCTGTCGGTGGGCGTGGAGGACGTGCGCGACCTGCTGGAGGACCTGGAGCAGGCGCTGGAGGGCTGAGGCATGGCGACGTACGATTTCGACCATGGCCCGGATCGCCGGGGCACCGGCTGCCTGAAGTACGACTTCGCCGTGGAGCGGGGCAAGCCCGCGGACGTGCTGCCCCTGTGGGTGGCGGACATGGACTTCCCGGCGCCCCCGGCGGTGCGGGAGCGGCTTCACGCCCTGGCGGATCACGGCATCTTCGGCTACACCGACACCAAGCCGGACTACTACGAGGCGGTGTCGGGCTGGTTCCGCCGCCGCTTCGGCTGGGAGACCCGCCCGGAGTGGCTGGTCAAGACGCCGGGGGTGGTGTTCGCCCTGGCGATGGGCGTGAAGGCGCTGACCGCGCCGGGGGACGCGGTGCTGCTGCAAACCCCGGTGTACTATCCCTTCCATGAGGTCGTCCGGGACAACGGGCGGCGCATTGTCGAAAGCCCGCTGACGTACCGGGACGGGCGCTACGGGATCGACTTTGACGACCTGGAGGAGAAGATCGCGGGCGAGCGGGTGAAGCTGCTGCTGCTGTGCAGCCCCCACAACCCGGTGGGCCGGGTGTGGACCCGGGAGGAGCTGAGGCGGATGGGCGAAATCTGCCTGCGCCACGGCGTGTATGTGATCTCCGACGAGATTCACTGCGACTTCGCCTTCCCGGAGCATCCCCACACCATGTTCCTGCAGGCGGTGCCGGAGATGGCGGAGCGGTGCGTGCTCTGTACCGCCGCCAGCAAGACCTTCAATCTGGCGGGGCTGCAGGTGTCCAACATCTTCATCCCCGGCGAGGACACGCGCCGCCGCTTCCGGCACGAGATCGACGCCTGCGGCTACTCCCAGCTCAACATGGCGGGCCTTGCCGCCACCCAGGCGGCCTATGCGCAGGGGGAGGAATGGCTGGAGGCGTGCCGGGCGTACCTCCGGGGCAATCTGGACTTCTTCCGGGACTTCCTCCGGACGCGCCTGCCGCAGCTGCGGCTGGTGGAGCCGGACGGCACCTACTTCGCGTGGGTGGACTGCTCGGGGCTGGGCCTGACGCAGGAGGCGCTGAACGACCTGGTGGTGAACCGGGCCGGTCTGTGGCTGGACGCGGGCCACATCTTCGGCAGCATGAGCGGGCAGTTCCAGCGCTTCGTGCTGGCCTGCTCCCGCGCCACGGTGCGGGAGGCGCTGGAGCGTCTGGAGCGGGCGGTCAACGCGCTGTCATGACGGGAGCCGCCGGGCCTGATGGCCCGGCGGCTCCTGGTATGTCAGCGTTATACGCAGTCGATGGTGCAGCCCCCGATGAACTCCCGCAGCAGCGACAGGGGCGGAATCTCGCTGAGCAGCGCCTCGTCGATGTCGGGCAGGTAGTTGAGGGTCTTGCGCAGGTGGGAGGCCAGCAGATAGCCCGGATCCTCGGGCCTCACCCGGCACAGGTAGGGGTAGGCGAAGTGCCGCAGGATGGGCAGCTCGTAGTGGAGGGCGGTGTTGAACATGCTGTCCGCCATCTCCTGATAGGGGAAGATCCAGGTCTCCTCGCCCCGGCGGACGCTGGGCCACATGGCGAGGGTCTGCTCCGGGGGCGTGCCACGGAACAGCTGGTCGCGCACCAGCCGCCGCAGCAGCCGCACGTCGGTGGTGCGGATGCGGTTGTGGTCGTCCAGGTTGATGCAGGTCAGGGCGGAGACGAAGATGCGGTAGATGTCCTCGGCAGGCATGCCCTCGGAGAGCATGGGGTTCAGGCCGTGGATGCCCTCGATGATGACGATCTCGTCCTCGCCCAGCCGGAGCGGCTCACCGGTGTCGCAGCGCCGGCCGGTCTGGAAGGAAAAGCGGGGAATCTCCACCTCCTCGCCCGCCATCAGCGCCCGCACCTGACGCTGCAGCAGCGGCAGATCGAGGGTGTGGATGGACTCCAGATCCAGAGAGCCGTCGGGCTCCCGGGGGATGGCGTCCCGGTCAAGGTAGTAGTCATCCAGGCTGACGCGGTGGGAGCGCCTTCCCAGCACCCGCAGCTGCACCGCCAGCCGTCCGGCGAAGGTGGTCTTGCCGCTGGAGGAGGGCCCGGCGACGAGCACCACCCGCCGCTTCCGGAACACGATGTCCCGGGCGATGGCGCCGATGGCCTGCTCATGGAGCGCCTCGTTGACACGGATGAAGAAGCGCATCTCCTTCTTATCCAGCAGCTCCGCCAGATCGGCGGCGTTGACCACGCCCAGAATGTCGCACCAGTTGGCGGACTGCCGGAAAACGGACAGGTGCTTGGGCCGATCCACATAGGGCGCGGGCACCCCGGGCGCCTCGGGCGCGGGCATCTGCAGCACGAAGCCGTCGGCGTAGGGCACCAGGTCGAACACCCGCACCGCCCCGGTGGAGGCTGCCATGGCGCCGTAGAAGTACTCCCACATACCGCCGCAGCCGTACATGTTGAAATAGGGCACCGTGCGGTACTGCAGCAGCTTGACCTTGTCCTGCTGCCCGGTCTGCTCGAAGTAGCGCACGGCCTCCCCGAGGGACCAGGTGCGCTTCTCGAAGGGGAGATCGGCGGCGGTCAGGCGGGCCATGCGCTCCCGGAGGGCGGCAGCGGTCTGGGGGCTTGCCGCCTGTCCGGGCAGGCGCAGAAACACACCCCGACCCACGGAGTACTCAATGCGCACCTGCTGCCCGGGCATGAGCTGCTCCACCGCCAGCAGCAGCACGAAGCGCAGCGACCGCTCATAGATGCGGCGCCCCTCCTCCTCCCGGAGGGTGAGGGGCCGCAGCACGCCGCCGGCAGGCAGCACGTCGTTCAGCTCCACCACATGGTGATCGAGCATGGCAGCCAGCACCCCCGGGGCATCGGCGTCAAAGGCATGCAGCGCGTCCCGGACGGTAGCGCCGGGAAGAAGATCAAGAGCTTCCCCGTTCAGGGTCAGTTTCATGGGATCACCTCATTTTGCCTGTGTTTTTTCCAGTATAGCAGAAAAAGTGCCGGGGCGCAAGGTGGGAAGAAGCGCGAAGGATGTCGAAAGGGCCGCCCGGATGGTTCCGGACGGCCCGAGGAAGGACGGGGGTTACGCCTGACAGGCGCGGTTCATGACGGCCTCGAGGGCATCCAGCGCCTTCTCGGCCCGGGGCTGATCCTCGCCACGGGCGAACAGGTAGGCCTTGAGCTTGGGCTCGGTGCCGGAGGGGCGGACGATGATCTTGCCGCCGCCTGACAGCTGGAAGGACAGCACGTCGCTGGCGGGGAGGCCGGTGGCGTCGTTCAGGTAGTCGATGCGCCGGCTGGTCTGGAGCACGGGAGCCTCCAAAAGGGACAGGGGAGAGCGCAGCGCGGCCATGATCTGCGCCATCTTCTGCGCGCCGCTCTCGCCCTCGTACTGGAAGGTCAGCAGCCGCTGCCCGTAGAAGCCGTGCTCCCGGCGCAGCGCGTCCAGCTTGTCCAGCAGCGTCATGCCCTGGGCCTTGCAGTTGGCAGCCATCTCGCACACCAGCAGGGCGGCGTTGACCGCGTCCTTGTCGCGGACGTCGGTGCCGCTCAGGTAGCCGTAGCTCTCCTCAAAGCCAAAGACGTACCGCTCCGGGTGGCCCTCCTTCTCCAGCAGGCCGATCTGCTCGCCGATGAACTTGAAGCCGGTCAGCACGTTCCGCAGCTCCACGCCGTACTTTTCGCAGATGGGCACCGCCATCTCGGTGGTGACGATGGTCTTGACCGCCACGGGGGGCAGCTCGCTCCCGGCGGCGCGGCGGTGGCTGCACACATAGTCCAGCAGCAGCACGCCCATGTCGTTGCCGGAGATGAGCGTCACCTGATCGCCCACCCGGACGCCCGCGCCGATGCGGTCGCAGTCGGGGTCGGTGGCGATGCACAGGTCAGCGCCGGTCTCAATGGTCTTGGCGATGGCCAGGCGCATGGCCTCGCGAATCTCGGGGTTCGGATAGGGGGCGGTGGGGAAGCAGCCGTGGGGCTTCTCCTGCTCCGCCACCACGTCCACCTGAATGTTGCCCATCCGGCGCAGCACCTCCCGCACGGGCTCGTTGCCGGTGCCGTTCAGGGGGCTGTAGACGATGTGCAGGGGCTGGCTGGTGGGGGCGATGCGCAGCTTCCACACATCCCGGTAGTAGTCCTCGATGAGCTCCTGACCGATGTAGCGGATGCTGCCCTTCTCCAGCATGGCGTGGAAATCGGGCAGGGCATCCACCAGCGTCTCCTCCGCGCCGATGAAGGACTGGATGAGGTCGGCGGCCTCCAGCGTGATCTGGCAGCCGTCGGCGCCGTAGACCTTGTAGCCGTTGAACTTGGCGGGGTTGTGGCTGGCGGTAATCATAACGCCGCCGCTGCAGTGCTCATGCCGCACGGCGTAGGAGAGCATGGGGGTGGGCATCAGCCGGGGATACAGGCAGACCTGTACGCCCATCTCCGCCAGGGTGGCGGCGGTGAGCTCGGCAAAGTCCCTGGAGTGGATGCGGCTGTCGTAGCTGACGGCGCAGCTGGGCTTTTCAAAGGTCTTGAGCAGGTAGCGCCCCAGCCCCCGGGTGGCCTTGCTGACGGTGAACACGTTCATCCGGTTGGTGCCGGCGCCGACCACGCCGCGCAGTCCGCCGGTGCCGAAGGCGAGATCCCGGTAGAAGCTGTCGTTCTGTTCCTCCGCGTCCATGCGGACGAGCTGGCTGCGGAGCTCCTCGGGCATGTTCTCCGCCAGCAGCCAGCGCTGGTAATCCTCTCGGGCCATGGGAAAAACCTCCTTCGCGTCAGGCGTAGGTGCTGTAGTAGTTCATGGGAACCAGGGGACGGATGACGTTTTGATTCCAGGTGAAGGAATTGGGCTGCAGGTCGATGCCGCAGTGCAGCAGCAGGATGCTGATGCTCTCCATGAGCCCGTAGACCAGCCGCGTGTAGTGCCCGCGAATGCTCCGGAAGGGGCAGTCCATGAGCTGCACCATGTCCTCAATGCGGAACACGGGGTAGCCGCAGAAGCAGAAGGTGTACTCGCTGACCGAATCCTCGCCGGGGCGCATGAGGGGCGGCACGCTGCCCATCCAGGGCCGGGCCTGGCTCACCAGCGCCAGATAGCGCTGCCGGACCTCGGGCGGCAGCTGGAAGCGGAACTCCTGAAGCACCTGGCGCCGCGTGTTGTACTGTGAAAAGACCAGCACATCGTTCTCCAGCAGGTTCACGGTGAAGCCGCCGTCGTTCTCCTGCATGGGCACCATGGGCCGGTAGGCATAGCCGAAAATGGACAGCACACCCTGCTCCGCCATCATCCATCACGCTCCCGAAAAGGCACAAGATAACAATATTGTAAATCTTTTATGCGGTTTCGTCAACTCCCTGCGACAAATTTCCCGCCCCCTCCGCCCGCCCCCTCCGCCCCGCTGCAGCATCGCCGGAGGGGCACGGCAGAAAAGTGTCTCGATAATTTTAATAGGAAGAAAAACTTACGCAACCTGTCCAAACTGGTCAATTTGGTGCCTGAACAGAAATTGACAAAAAGTCCCCCCGGCGCTACAATAACAGGCGGCGGAGCGCGGGCAAAGCGAGCCATGCCCCGCCCGGACAAAGGAGGCCTGCCCATGTTGTTCCTGCTGTTTGGTTTCTGGGTGCTGCTCAACGGACAATGGACGGGGGAGATCGCCGTGGTGGGCGCGGTGCTCAGCGTGCTGATCTACCTGTTTATCTGGAAGTTTATGGACTATTCCCCCCGGAAGGAGTGGGCGCTGGTGAAGCGCCTGCCCGGGGCGCTGGCGTATCTGGGCTGCCTGATTGTGGAGATCGTCCGCAGCTGCCTGGCGACCATCCGGCTGATCTGGTCACCGAAATGGGAGGTGCAGCCCCGGCTGGTGTCCTTCCGCACGCGGCTGCGGGGGAACTATGCGCGGGTGATTCTGGCGAACTCCATCACCATCACCCCCGGCACCATCACGGTGACCATGCAGGGGGACAAGCTGCTGGTGCACTGCCTGGACGAGGACTTCGCCGAGGGGCTGGCGGGCTCCGCGCAGGAGACCCGCCTGATGAAGCTGGAGGGCGGGCCGAAGGCACAGGAAACGGACAAGAGGGGAGGAAGGAAGCATGGATAAGGCCTATCAGACGCTGTACACCATCGCGCTGGTGGTGCTGGGGCTGACGCTGCTGTGCTGCCTGCTGCGGGCCATCCGGGGACCGCGAACCACGGACCGGGTCATCGCGGTGAACATGATGGGCACCACGACCGTCATCATCATCTGTGTGCTGGCCTTCCTTCTGGGCGAGGGCTATCTGGTGGATGTGGCGATGATCTACACCATGCTGTCCTTCCTGGCGGTGGTGCTGCTGAGCAAGATCTGCATCGGCCTGTACCACGAAAAGCGCGCTAAGGCGCGTCAGGCGGCGCAGGCTGCGGAACATGCGGAGAAAAAGGAGGCGGAGGAGCCGTGAGTGCCTGGGAAGTGATTCGATTCCTGCTGTCGGCGGCGTGTACGCTGGCGGGGCTGTTTGTCATCATCACGGGCGTGGTGGGCGTGTTTCGCTTCCGCTACGCCCTGAGTCGGATGCACGCCGCCGCGCTGCTGGACACGCTGGGCATGCTGCTGATGCTGGCGGGGCTGATGATCGCCCTGGGCTTTCAGGTGGCGACGCTGAAGATGCTGGTGGTCATTCTGTTCCTGTGGCTGACCAGCCCGGTGACCTCCCATCTGCTGGCGCGGCTGGAGGTCACGGTGAACGACGAGCTGGACAGGAGCATGACCGTCCTGGATGAGGACATGGTGCGCCGGGAAAAGGAGGGCGACTGAGATGCAGGTGCTTTCCGTACTGCTGCTGATCTTTGTCATCTGCTGTGCGCTGGCGGTGGCGCAGACGAAGAATCTGCTGACCGCCTGCGTGGTGTTCATGGGGCAGAGCCTGGCGATGAGCATCATCTGGATGCTGCTGGCCTCCCCCGACCTGGCGATCACCGAGGCGGCGGTGGGCTCGGGCATCACGAGCCTGCTTCTGTTCATCACGCTGAAGAAGATTCACGCCATCGACGTTACCGGCAGGGAGCCGGCGGAGGGCGCGGAGCGAAAGGAGGACGGGGCCCATGGCAAGGATCAGGCCTGAGTATGAAAGGAGCTGGTGGCCCCGGTTCAAGCGCTGGGTGCTGGAGGGCTCCGGCGCGCTGGACGAGCACATGCGGGAGGACGTGACCGCGGACGCCTCGGCCTACGCGGTGCCCCAGGCCGCCGGCGACCGCACGGAGGAGCTGCGGGAGCAGGCGCTGCAGAACGAGCAGGAGACCTACGACCACCTGCGCGTGTGGAGCGCCACCAGCGGCCGGAAGTGGCTGGCGCGGCTGTACCGGCTGCTGGCGATCATCATCTGCCTGGGCGTCATCGCGGTGCTGCTGGTGACCGCGTCCTACCTGCCGCCCTACGGCAGCCCGGACAACCCCGTGCACAACGAGGTCAGCCAGCGCTACATCGAGCAGGGCATGGAGGAGACCGGCGCGGTGAACATCGTGGCGGGCATGATTCTGGACTACCGCGCCTTCGATACCCTCGGCGAGAGCAACGTGCTGTTCGTGGCGGCCTGCTCGGTGCTGATCCTCATGCGCATCACCTCCGAGCGGGACGAGGCCACGGCGCAGCTGGAGATGGAGGCGGAGGACCGGGGCTTCGAGCCGAAGAACGACCGCATCCTGCAGGCGGCGGCGTCCTTTCTGGTGCCGCTGATTCTCATGTTCGGCGCCTATGTCATCCTCAATGGACACATCTCCCCCGGCGGCGGATTCTCCGGCGGCGCGGTGATGGGCGCGGGGCTGATTCTGTACCTGAACGCCTTCGGCTTCAAAAAGACGGAGCGCTTCTTCCGCTTCCGCACCTTCCAGGTGGTGTCCCTGTGCGCCCTGACCTTCTACGCGGTCAGCAAGACCTACTCCTTCTTCACCGGCGCCAACCATCTGGCATCCTTCATCACCCCCGGCACCCCGGGCCGCATCTTCTCCGCGGGACTGATTCCCTATCTGAACATCGCGGTGGGTCTGGTGGTGTGCTGCACCATGTACGCCTTCTACACCCTGTTCCGGAAAGGAGACATGTAAGATGAATCTGGGCAACTACGAGGAGATCGCCGCCATGATTCTCTTCGGCATCGGCTTCACCACGCTGCTGCTGGACCGGAACATGGTCAAGAAGATCATCGGCTTCTCCATGATGGACAGCGCCATCTACCTGTTCCTGGCGGCGAAGGGCTACATCGCGGGCCGCGCGGCACCCATCGTGGAGAACGGGGTGACGGACATGGCGGCGTACATCAACCCGATTCCGGCGGGCCTGGTGCTGACGGGCATCGTGGTCAGCGTGTCGGTGACGGCGGTGATGCTGTCCCTGACCGTGCGGCTCTACCGCCGCTACCACACCCTGGACATCGACGAGATCACCGCCATCTCCCGTCACGAGCAGCCGGACACCATCGTGACGCAGGTGAAGCGGAAGGAGGGGGAGTGAGCCATGCAGCTTGCGCTTTGGCAGTCCATTCCCTTCGCCTGCATCCTGCTGCCCCTGGGCAGCGCCGCCATGACGAGCGTGCTGCGGGGGCGGGCGGCCCGGTACTGGACGACCCTCGTGCTCTGCGCGGAGGTGGTGCTGTCGGCGGTATTCGTGGGGCTCATGCACCGCTTCGGCGGCAGCTACACCTACATGATGGGCCACTATCCGGCCCCCTGGGGCAACGAGATCCGCGCCGGATTGCTGGAGGCGGTGACGGCGCTGTTCTTCTCGCTGATTATGCTTTTGTCCCTGCTGGGCGGCCTGAAGAAGATTGACGAGCACATCCTGAAGGACAAGGTGAGCCTGTACTACGTCATGCTGCTGCTGCTGTCCTCGGCGCTGATGGCGCAGGTGTACACCAACGACATCTTCACCGCCTACGTGTTTCTGGAGATCATGACCCTGTCCGCCTGTTCGCTGATTGCGGCGCGGAACCGGGGCCGAACGCTGGTGGCGGCGACCCGGTACATGATTATGAACCTGGTGGGCTCGGGCCTGTTCCTGCTGGGCATCATCCTGCTCTATGACCTGACCGGCCACCTGCTGATGAGCAACATCAAGGAGGCTGTGGCCCAGCTCCACGCCACCGGCGAATACCAGATGCCCCTGACCGTGGTGGTGGCGCTGATCTCCATCGGCCTGAGCATCAAGAGCGCCCTGTTCCCGTTCCACACCTGGGTGCCGGACGCCTACGGCTACACCACCCCCACCTCCTCGGCGGTGCTGTCCTCCCTGGTGAGCAAGGGCTACATCTTCCTGCTGATCAAGATCATGTACCGGGTCATCGGCCTGGACGTAATCGCCTCCACCCGGCTGCCCAACGTGCTGTTCGTCTTTGCGCTGCTGGGCATGATCATGGGCTCCCTCTCCGCCATCCGCCAGACGGATATCCGCCGGATGATCGCCTACTCCTCCGTGGCGCAGATCGGCTATGTGTACATGGGCATCGGCCTGGGCACCGACGCGGGCATGATCGCCGCGGTGTTCCACATCTTCAGCCACGCCATGTGCAAGAGCATGCTGTTTCTGGCGGCGGGCGGCCTGGCCGACGCCTCCGGCAACAGCAAGAAGTTCCATGACCTGTGGGGTTCGGCCTACCGCAGCCCCATCGCGGGCGTGGCCTTCACCGTGGGCGCGCTGTCCATGATCGGCTTCCCCTTCATCGGCGGCTTCAACAGCAAGCTGTACTTCGCCATGGCGGCGGTGCAGACGGGCGGTACGCGGATGCTGCTGGTGCTGGCGGCGCTGGTGATCTCCACCTGGCTGAACACTCTGTACTTCATGAAGACCGTCATCACCATCTACCGTCAGCCCCGCCCCGACGTCAGCTATTCCGTGGAGAAGGGGCAGCGCGGCTTCTGCTTCAACGCCTCGCTCCTGTGCTTCACGGCGGCCAACATCTGCCTGGGCCTGTTCGCCCATGTGATCACGGACGCCATCACCCGGGGGCTGGCCATCTTCGGCTGACGCCCCGGGCTTCCCCTGCAATCCACACCGCTGGAGGGATTACACCATGATCGGTTCCTGGTATCTGCTGGCGCCCATCCTGCTGCCGGTGCTGGCCGGGCTGGCGGTGGGCTTCGTGCCCGCCTTCGCCTCCGCCCGGCTGCGCAGCCGCTTCACCCTGGGCGCGCTGCTGCTGTGCTGCCTGTCGCTCATTCCTGTGCTGACGGCCCCGGATATGACCCTGCGCCTGTTCACCCTGTCCGACACCCTGCCCGTATTCCTGCACACGGACGCGGCGGGCAAGTTCTTCGCGGCGGTGATGTGCCTGGTGTGGGCGATTGCCGGTGCGTACTCCTTTGAGTACATGGACCACGAGGGCCACGGCCAGCGCTACTA
>JAEDKS010000149.1 GCA_016295665.1 Clostridia bacterium | reverse complement strand
TGTAGCACACCGCTGGAGAGCGGTCTATAAGTACTACTCTTACATAATACGAGGATGAGGAACCATGGAACTGTCCGATAAGATCATGTCCCTGCGCAAGGCCAAGGGATGGTCGCAGGAGGAGCTGGCCGAGCAGCTGGATGTGTCCCGTCAGTCGGTGAGCAAGTGGGAGCTTGGCACCGCCGTGCCCGACCTGCCCCGCATCACGCAGCTCAGCGAGCTGTTCGGCGTATCCACCGACTATCTGCTGAAGAGTACCGCCGGGGACGAGGCGTCGCTGGAGCGCACCCTCGACCCGGAGCGCCGGCTGGTCACCACCCAGGAGGCGGAGCGCTACCTGTCCCTGTGCGGGCGCATCGCCGGGCGGATGGCGCTGGCGGTATCGCTGCTGATTCTCTCCCCGGTGTGCCTGATCGGCATGGGTGCCCTGGAGAGCACCTCCTACGAGCGTCTGGGCAGCGCCATCGGACTGGTGCTGCTGCTGGGGCTGGTCGCCTGCGGCGTCGCCATGCTGATCTACCACGGCATGTCGCTGCGGGACTACGAGTACCTGAACACCGAGCCCCTGCGCCTGCAGGAGGGTGCCCTGCAGCTGGCGCAGCAGCACGCGGAGGCCCACCGGGACGTCTACCGCCGGGACATCGTGCTGGGCGTGACGCTGTGCATCCTCAGCCCCGTGCCGCTGCTGGCGGTCTCCATCGCGCTGAACGACTCGCTGGCGGTGCTGCTGACCACGATGCTGCTGCTGGTCATCGTGTCCGTGGGCGTATTCCTGCTGGTGCGCACCGGCATCGCCAACGGCTGTGCCGGCAAGCTGCTGCAGCGCGGCGACTACACGCCCGAGAACAAGGCCAAGACCCGCAGGCTCAGCTGGTTCGCCCCCGCCTGGTGGTGCGTCACCACCGCCGTGTTTCTGGCGGTCAGCTTCATCACCGAGCGCTGGGATCTGAGCTGGATCATCTGGGCCGTGAGCGGCGTGCTCTTCGGCGGCATCTATGCCCTGCTGCGGGGCATGACCAGGGCCAGATAAGTGCGGAGTGCCAAAGACAGGGCGCGGCAGGCCATCAAAAGCCTGCCGCGCCCTTTGCGTATCATGGAGCCATCCCGCTCAGATGCCGCGGATGGTGAAGGTGAGCTGCCAGGGGCGATCCGACGGGTAGCGGTACGGCGGCAGCACCGGAGCACCCCAGCTGTCATCGCCGCCGATGCCCTTGCGGAACAGGGCCACATCCAGCACCGTGCGGCAGGAGCCCTGCAGCTCGTCCGGGTGGCGGACGCTCATCAGCTGCTCCGGCGCGTAGGGCTGCGCGCTGATCTCCAGCCCCTCGCCGGTGATCTCCACGCCGTGCCCCGCGTCGTCCGTCAGGCGCAGCACCTGCACGCCCATGCGGTTGCCGCTCTCCTGCGGGCGGGCGTAGCGCGTCCAGCCGGCCTCGACCTCATAGGTGTGCCAGCCCAGCAGGGCGCCCGTCCGACGGTCGCAGTACGCGTCCTCGGGGCCAAGGCCAAAGTAGCGCACATGGCGCAGCCGGGCATCCATCGGGAAGGACAGGCCGAAGCAGGGCAGGTCGGGCTGGTTCGCCACGCCGGGCCAGCTCAGCGTCACGCGCAGGCCCGCCTCCGTGGCGGCGTAGGTGACGGGCACCTCCACGTCCGGCAGGATGGGCGAGACGAAGCGCTGCTCAATCACGCCCTCCGCGATTTCGCAGCCCGTCAAACCGCCGCTGAGGCTCATCGCCAGCCACACGCCCTGCCGCCGATCATCCCGGTTGCCCCGATCGTTGTCGGTGGGGGCGCGGAACAGCGACAGCCGGGGTGCGTTCAGCAGGGTCTCATGGCCCGCCGCGTCCTGCAGGGAAATCAGGCCCTCGCCCCGGCAGACGATGGCCCGGCACGCGGGCGCCTGAATGCCGATGTTGTTCGGGCAGGGCACGATCGCCCCGGGAAGCACGGGCAGCGCCCGGGGCTCCCGGGCCTTCAGCACCGCCTGACCATGGCTCAGCACGGTGCCGCGCCGGAGCAGGCCCTCGTCCCGGTCCAGCACGAGCCATGCCGTCAGGACGGTCTCTCCCTCGCCCGGGGCCACGTGCAGGGGCAGGCGAACCTCCGCGCCCGGCGCGACCTCCGGCAGGGGCAGGGTGCCCGCTTCCGTTTCCTCGCCATCCCGCAGCACCTGATAGCGCACCGCAAAGCCGCGCAGCGGCGCAAAGAGCCGCTGGCTGCGCACCGTGATGCCCGCCTCATCACAGGTGATGTCCACATCCCGGAACACATGGCGCACCTCCTGCACCTTCGGGGTGAAGGTGCGGTCGCCCAGCAGGATGCCGTTGGTGTTGAACTGCCAGTCCGTGGGCCGGTCGCCAAAGTCGCCGCCATAGGCCAGCCGCACGGCGCCGTTGGGCGCGGTCGTGCGCAGGCCCTGATCCACGTAGTCCCAGATGAACCCACCCTGGTACATGGGGTAGCGCTCCTCCAGCTCCCGGTACAGGTGGATGCCGCCGCAGCTGTTGCCCATGGCGTGGCTGTACTCGCAGTTGATGAAGGGCTTCTCCGGGTTCTGCTGCATGTCCCGCTCGATGTCCGCGACCTTGCGGTACATATGGCTGTTCACATCGGTGGTGTCCGGGTAGCGGCGGTCATTGGTCACGCCCTCGTAGTGGATGAGCCGGGTGGGATCCCGGTGGCGCAGCATCTCCGCCAGCTCGAAGATGTCCCTGCCGCCGAAGCTCTCGTTTCCGCAGCTCCACAGCAGAATGCAGGCGTGGTTCTTGTCCCGCTCCTGCATGGCCCTGCCCCGCGCCAGCACCGCCTGCAGCCACTCGGGCTTGTCCGAGGGCACCGCGTCCTCCGGCTTGAAGGTGTGGCACCAGGTGCCGTGGCTCTCCAGATTCGTCTCGTCGATCACATACAGGCCATAGCGGTCGCAGAGCCGGTAGAACAGCGTGGTGTTGGGATAGTGGCAGGTGCGGACGGCGTTCACATTCATGGCCTTCATGTCCCGCAGATCCCGCAGCAACAGCTCCCCGGTCATCACGCGGCCCCGGTCGCAGTCGAACTCGTGCCGGTTGACGCCGTGGAACACGATGCGCTTTCCGTTCAGGCACATGATCCGGTTCTTCATCTCGAACTGACGGAAGCCCACCATGGTGCGGCAGATCTCGTCGCGGAGGGTCACGGTCAACGTGTAGAGCACGGGGTTCTCGGCGCTCCACAGCTCAACCCCCGGCACCTCCTCCCGCAGCGACATTTGCGCTTCGGCGGGCACGGCCTTCTCCAGCAGCACCCGGCCCGACGCATCGCTCAGCCGCAGCACCGCCTCGCCCTCCGGTCGGTCGATGGTCAGATCGGCCTCCAGGAAGGCCCGGGTATAGTCGTCCTCCAGCGGCGTGCGGACGAACAGATCCGCCAGGTGCGTCCGGGGCTCGAAGGTCAGCGTCACGCTGCGATGGATGCCCGAGAAGCGCCAGAAGTCCTGATCCTCCAGCCAGCTGCCCGTGCAGCGCTTGAACACCCGCACCGCCAGCCGGTTCTCACCGGGGCGGATGACGCGGGTCACGTCGAAGCGATGGGGCGTGAAGCTGTCCTCCGCGTAGCCGATGAATGCGCCGTTCAGGTACACCGCGCAGGCCGCCTCCACGCCCTCCAGCGTCAGCACGACCCGCCCACAGTCCAGCTCCGCCGCCGTCACCTCAAAGCGGCGCACGGCGGTCACCGTCGGGTTGTAGACGCTGCTCACCTGCGGGGGTGTCAGCGGCTCGTGACCGTCCCAGGGGTACTGGGTATTCACATAGTGGGGCGGATCCCACGTGGGAAACTGCAGCTGAAACTCGCCGGGCGCCTGCAGCGGCAGCAGAGACGCATCCTCCTCGCCGCTGACGAGCAGCGCCTCCGGCGCCTCGTCGGGGTTCATCGCCAGATGCGCGCCCCAGGTGCCGTCCAGCGTGCGCACCAGGGAGCTCTCCTCCCGGGCCAGCTCCTCCGGGGAGGCAAACAGCTCATGATCGGACACCGGGGGAAGCTGATTGACCGAAAAGACCGTGGGGTCGGATAGCCACGAAAGCTGAAACGCATGAAATTCCATAGAACGCTGCCTTCCTTTCCGTATTGTCGGGCTATGAGCATGATAACAGCCCGGAAAGCGCTTGTCAAGGCATCCGGGCAGTTGACATGCAGCTTTCCGCCGTGATAGAATAGGGCATCCGATGCCACAGGCAATTTCATCACAAAGGAGACGGACAGCATGGGCAGAAACAGGGCGCTGCATGAGGCGCTGAAGCAGCTGGACAGGTCGGTGCCCACGGCGGACGAGATGACCCGGAGCGAGTACCTCTGCCCCGACGGCAAGGCACAGATCGACGTGCTGCTGCGCGAGGACACCCCGCTGTTTGATCCGCTGACCTACGGGCGGCAGCGCGATCTGGACGGCGCCATCTATGAGCTGATTGACCGCAAGCTCTACACCATTCCCCTCAAGTACCCCGTCCGCGTCTGCTTTCACGGGCCCCGCCTGGCAGAAAGGGAGCAGCAGGAGGTGCGGGACGTGCTGCGGGAGCACTACCTCTACGCCCTGCGGGACAAGAAGGAGGATCTGCGCATCAATCAGGTCAAGGCCATCCTGCTGGGGCTGTTCGGCGCGGCGCTGCTGAGCGTCTACTTCGCGCTGGAGATCATCGCCACCAACCCGGTGTTCATGGAGTTCCTGAGCATCGCGGGATGGGTCGCCGCGTGGGAGGCGGTGGACTGCTGGCTGCTGGAGCGCAAGGACCTCCGGCTGGACTACCTGTGCGTGGGGCAGGCCGCCATGTGCGAGGTCACCTTTCAGACGGAGCCAGACGGGAATTGACCGGTTTTCCACAGGCGGTGAACAGGAAAAGGCGGATGCCGCTCCCAACGGCGCTCCGCCTTTTTGCTGTCCTTACCTCCTGCCGCCCGGGCCACCGGGACCGCCGGGGCCACGTCCGCCACCCGGGCCGCGTCCGCCCGCGCCTCGCCCACCGGGGCCACGGCTGATGCCGGGCGCCGCAGGGCCACGTCCCGCAGGCTGCGAGGGACGCGCTGGCACCACGGGTCTGCCGGGCGCGGGGCGCGGCGGACGAACGGGAGTCACGGGCCGCGCAATCCGCTGACGGGGCCGGGGTGCCGGCGCGGGACGGCGCGGAGCACGGAACACCGGCGGACGCGGGCCCACGAAGCGATGCGGGTAGTCCATCCGGTGCATCATGCTTCTGGTGATGCGGTTGCCGATGCCGATCATCCCCAGCACCGCCGCCGCCGTGCCCAGGAAGCCGCCGCGCTTGTCGTACACGGTCTCGCAGCCGGTCTCCACCTCCCGGTAGCCGTCCTTGTCGTACACGGACACCTCCATGCCGTACTCGGACAGCGCCTGGGCCAGGTAGGCCGCCTGCGTTTCCGACAGGTTCCGGGCCACGGTGATGGGCGCGTTGCGCACCAGCTCCGCAGCCTCGGCATCCGTGTAGCCGCAGGCGTCCGAGACCAGCTCCGCAGCCGCTGCGGCTGTGCAGGTGCCGGGCGAGAGGAGCATGACGCTGTAATCACCCTGCGCCGCCGTCGCATAGGACGCGCCGGGCGCGGCGCTGAGCTGCGTGCCGCAGTAGGTGCAGAAGCGGGCGCCGATGCCGGCCTCCGCGCCGCAGTTGGGACAATGGGACATGGTTCATCACCCTTCCTTGTGCTTTTGCTGCC
>JAEDKS010000148.1 GCA_016295665.1 Clostridia bacterium | reverse complement strand
TGAGCGGAACGAAGCAAAGCCAGAGCGGAAAAGGCGCTGTGCGAATGCAATATTTTTATTGAGAATTAGTAT
This sequence comes from Clostridia bacterium, assembly GCA_016295665.1. Classification (GTDB taxonomy): domain Bacteria; phylum Bacillota; class Clostridia; order Christensenellales; family Aristaeellaceae; genus HGM11604. The sequence continues at coordinate 5,660 of JAEDKS010000148.1, read as the reverse complement.
AAGGCGTGACGGATGCCATACGAAAAGGCGCACCCCAAACGGTACGCCTTTTTGTCATGGGTCAGGAGGCTCCGCGCTGCCCGCCCGGCAGCCTGACGCGCTGCATCAGCCCGATGATCTGTCCCGACAGGATCACGGTGAGCAGCGAGTACGCGATGACCCGCACCGGGATGTAGGACAGGGACAGCACCAGCACCACCAGGTCGGAGAGCAGGTACACCCACTGAATGGACACATGGGTCAGGTTGGACAGGGCCATCGCCAGCGCGTCGTCGCCGCTGGGGGCGCCGCCCGCCCGGACGCTGATGCCCGCGCCCACGCCGATGAACACGGCACCCAGCAGCGCGGAGAGCAGCGGCGAGGCCACCAGCGCCGGGAACAGGGGCGCGAAGGGCTCGCACAGGGCGTAGAACAGGGCATAGCCGCCGCAGGCGACGATGGAGTACAGCAGGAAGTCCCGCCCCAGCGTCCGCCAGCCGATGAAGAAGCAGATGGCGTTGAGCACCAGGCTGGAGATTGCCGGGGACAGCCCCGTCCAGTGGTGCAGCAGCAGGGTCATGCCCAGCACGCCGCCCTCGGTCACCTCGGACCAGGCGTGGATGTTGGCGATGCCGAAGGCCTGAATGGCGCTGCCCAGCAGCACGAGAAACACGTTGCGCATACGAAGGGTACGAAACAAGGCTACAAATCCTTTCCGGTTTATCAGTTCAGTCTTTTCTCTTCCGCCGCGCCGCTCCGGCCCTCCGCCTCGCAGCGGACGGCGTTCAGCGCGTGCTTCATGGTCAGGGTACGGATGCGGGCCCGGTTGCCGGTCAGGTGCAGGGGAATGGCGCGGGTGCCCCCGGCGGTGGACAGGCCGAGGAACACGGTGCCCACGGGCCGCTCCGGGGTGCCGCCGCCGGGGCCCGCCAGCCCCGTGGCGCTGACGGCGATGTCCACGCCCAGCTTTCTCCGGGCACCCTCCGCCATGGCGCAGGCCACCTCCGCGCTGACCACGTCGCAGCGCTCAATCAGCTCCGGGGGCACGTCCGCCAGCAGCGTCTTGGCGACGCTCTGGTAGGTCACCAGCCCGCCGCGCACCACCTCGGAGGCGCCGGGCACCTCCACGAGGGTGGCGGCGATGAGGCCGCCGGTCAGGCTTTCGCAGGTCGCCACCGTCCAGCCCCGACGGCGCAGCGCCGCCACGCAGGACACGGCAAGCCCGCCGTCCTCGTCCTCCCGCACGTCGTAGACCACATCCCCCAGCCGCGCCCGGATCTCCGCCAGCAGCGGCTCCAGCAGGGCCAGCGCCTCGGCCTCGGTGTCCGCGGCGGCGGTGGCCCGCAGCTGCACCTCGCCCAGGGAGCAGTAGGGCGACAGGGTGGGGTTGCCGCCCTCCTCCAGGTCGCGGAGCCGGGCGTCCACCGCCGCCTCGCCCATGCCGAAGATGCGCAGGTAGCGGCTGACCAGCACCCGCCCGGAGCGTTCCTGCAGCCAGGGCTCCACCTGGTCGCGGAACATGGGCTTCATCTCCTCCGGCGGCCCGGGCAGGTGGATGACCACCCTGCCACCGCCCATGGGCACGATGGCGCCGGGGGCGGTGCCGTTCGGGTTGTCCAGCAGCAGGCTGTCCGGGGTGAACATGGCCTGTGCCAGGCAGGCCTCCGTCACCGGGCAGCCGCGCTTCGCCAGCTGCTCCCGCACCATTTCCTCCGCCTCGGGCCGGAGCACCAGCGCCTGCCCGGCAAGCTCCGCCACCACGCGCTTGGTGATGTCGTCCAGCGTGGGGCCCAGCCCGCCGGTGGTGATGACCACGTCCGCCCGCTCCAGCGCGGTGCGGCAGGCCTCCCGGAGCCGCTGCCCGTTGTCCCCCACCACGGTCTGGTGGCGCACCGTCACCCCCAGCGCCGCCAGCCGTCTCGAAAGAAACTGCGCGTTGGTATTCAGCACCTGCCCCATCAGGAGCTCGGTGCCCACGGAGAGTATTTCAGCGATCATTCCTGCATCCTTCTCCTTTCCATTCCGATGATCCCCGCGCCCGGCTCATTTGCGCAGCCGTCGCCGCAGGGCCCAGGTCACCCCCAGCAGCACCCCCAGGCCGCAGGCAAACACCAGCGCCAGGAGCACCAGCTGGGACAGCGTCAGCATTTCCAGATAGAACACCCGCCCCAGGAACAGGCAGGCCAGCACGAAGGCGCCGGTCATGACCCCCAGCACGCAGGCCCGCAGCCTCGTCAGCGGGAAGCAGACCCCCGCCAGCACCAGAAGTCCAATGGTGCCCGCGCAGAGCGTCGCCAGCGTGGAGCAGACCTCCCGCCCCAGCCCGAAGCGCTCCAGCAGCATGCTCAGCAGCGCGCACACCGTCACCGCCGCCGCGCCGGGCACCGCGTGGAGCAGCACCGTCTCCAGGAACCTGCCCCGGATGCGCTCGTGATTGGGCTCCAGCGCCAGGAAGAAGGTGGGGATGCCGATGGTCAGCGACGAGACGAGCGTCAGCTGAATGGGCATGAAGGGGTACGCCGCGGGCAGCGCCAGCAGCAGCACCGTCAGGGCAAAGGAGTACAGCGTCTTGACCAGGAACAGGGACGCGGCCCGGGTGATGTTGTTGATGACCCGCCGCCCCTCGTCCACGATTTCGGGCATTCTGGCGAAGTCCGCCTCCAGCAGCGTGAGCTGCGCAGCCTGACCCACCGCGTCGGCGCCCCCCGCGATGGCGATGGAGCAGTCGGCGCTCTTGAGGGCGGGGATGTCGTTGACGCCGTCGCCGGTCATGGCGACGCTGTGCCCGTTCAGCTTGAGCGCCTCCACCAGCTGCTTCTTCTGCAGGGGCGTGACGCGCCCGAACACGGTGTATTCCTCCGCCGCCTGCGCCAGCTGCGCGGGGGTGAGCGCGGAGGTGTCGCACCAGCGCTCCGCCCCGTCCACGCCGGCCCGCCGGGCCACAGTGGACACGGTGCGGGGGTCGTCGCCGCTGATGATCTTCACCTGAACGCCCTGCTCCCGGAAGTAGCGCAGGGTATCCGCCACCCGGGGCCGCAGGGTGTCCTCCAGGACGCACAGCCCCAGCACCCGCTCCATCTCCGGCGTCTCGCCGTCCCGGATGGTGCCCCGCCCCTCGCAGAGCACCAGCACCCGCAGCCCCTCCGCCGCCAGCGCCTCCACCCTGCTTCGCATCTCCGGCGGTGCCGCGTCACCCAGCACAAAGGAGGGCGCCCCCAGCACGAGCGTCACCCCGTCGGCAAAGGCGGCGGCGGAGCGCTTCCGCTCCGAGGAGAAGGGCAGCACCGCCACGGGCTGCTCCGTGCCGGGCTCCACGGCCTCCCGCAGAGCGTTCAGCGTGCCCGCCGCGCCCTCGAAGGCGCCCAGGAAGCGGCTCAGCTTCCTCCGCAGCTCCGCCTCGTCCGCCGCCTCGGGCACCAGCTCCCGCAGGCGCATCTGCCCGGTGGTCAGCGTGCCGGTCTTGTCCAGGCACAGCACGTCGGCCCGAGCCAGTGTCTCGATGCCGAACAGCTCCTGCACCAGGGTGCCCCGCCTGCCCAGCTTGACCACGCCCACCGCCATGGCGATGCTCGTGAGCAGCATGAGCCCCTCGGGAATCATGCCGAGCATCGCCGCCACGGTGGAGGGCACCGCCTCCTCCAGCGGGGCGCGCATGAAGAAGAACTGCTTGCAGAACAGGGCGATGCCCAGGGGCACCAGCGCGGCGCTGACCACGCGGATGAGCTTCCGCAGGCTGGTCATCAGCCCGGACTGGGGTCGTTTGATCCGCCGCGCCGCCAGCGTCAGGCGGCTGACGTAGCTCTCCTCGCCCACCAGAACCAGCTGCGCGGTGAAGCGCCCCTCGGTGATGTAGCTGCCCGACAGCAGCCAGTCCTCCGGGCGCTTGGACACCGCGTCGCTCTCGCCGGTGAGCAGCGCCTCATTGGCGGCGCCCTCGCCCCGGACGACCAGTGCGTCAGCGGGCACCTGATCCCCGGCGCGCAGCACCACCAGGTCGCCCCGCACCAGCTCATCGGGGTGGCAGGCCAGCTCCTCCCCGTCCCGCAGCACATGGCACACGGGCGCGTTGAGCAGCTTCAGCCGCTGGATGGTGTGATGGGCCCGCAGCTCCTGCACGGTGCCGATGAGCGTGTTGCTGATGACGACCCCCAGGAACAGCATATTCCGGTAGGAGCCCACCAGCGCCAGACAGACCGCCAGCGCCGCGTTGAGCAGATTGAACAGCGTGAACAGGTTGCCCGCCAGAATCTGGAACACATTTTTGCCCGGCTGCACCCGGCAGCGGTTGCTCTCCCCGGCCTCGGCCCTGCGCTCGGCCTCCGCCCGGGACAGGCCGCCCCCGGGGGTGGGCGTCCAGCCCTCCGGACGCCCGGAGGGAATGGTCAGGTGCTCCCTGACCTGCGCCATCGTTTTCTTTCTTTCCATATCGTATGCCTCCGCAGGGGGCTCCGCCCTGCGCCCTCCGCGCCGCTTCAGGCGCGGCGCCAGCGATAGTGCCGAACGGGGCGCTTTTCCCCCTGATAGTCCGCCATACCCCGGAACACCAGCGTCATGCCGCACTTTTCCAGCACCCGGCAGGAGGCGGCGTTCTCCTCCAGCACCACGCCCAGCAGCTCGTCTGTGCGCAGCCTGTTTGCGAAATAGGGCAGCGCGGCCCGGGCCGCTTCGGTGGCGTAGCCCCGGCCCGTGCAGTCCGCGGCGATGTGGTAGCCGATCTCCCAGCCCCGCTCCAGCGGCGAGGCCTGCACATAGCCCACGTTCCGGCCGTCCTCCCGGCGCAGCAGGGGCAGCACCCAGGGCCCCTCCGGGCTCTGCGCCGCCCTGATGAGCATCGTCAGCACCGCCCGGGCGTCCTCCTCGGTCTCGAACACCTCGTCAGGCACGAAGCGGCGGTTGTCCTCGTCCAGCGAGTTGCGGCTCAGCTCCGCCGCCATGTCCTCCGCCGGGGTGGTGAAGGTCAGGCGCGCCGTTCCCGGGGGCAGGGGCGCGCCGCTCAGCAGCAGCTCCGTGGCCTCCCGCAAACTGTGCACCACCGGCACGCCCGCCGCCGCGATGACCTCCCTTGTCTGATGCCCCCGATCCACCAGCAGGCAGCGGCAGCCCAGCGCCGCAGCCACCTCGGCGTCGTGGCAGGTGTCGCCCACCAGCACCACCTCCGCCGGGTCGGCGCCCCGCTCCGCCAGATAGCGCCGGGCCAGCGCCACCTTGCCGTCGGCGTAGATGTCCCCAATGCCCAGCACCGCCGCGAAGCACCCCGCCAGCTCCGGATAGCCGTCCACCTGCCGCCGCAGCATGTCCACCTGCGACGCGGACACGATCACCTGCTCCACGCCCGCCGCCTGAAGCCGTTTCACCGCCGCCGCCGCGTCCCCGAACAGGGGCGTGCCGGGGAAGGACGCGTCGTAGTGGGCGCTCCAGGCGCCCGCCACCTCAGGGAACGCCTCATCCCCCACGCCCCGGTCGCGGTAGTAGTCCCGCACCGGGAAGCGGAAGCAGCGCCGGTATGCCTCCCGGCTCAGCGGCGCATATCCCCGGGGTTCAAACACCTCGTTGGTCACCCGCACCGCCATGTCCACGTCGTCCAGCAGCGTGCCGTTCCAGTCCCAGATCAGCGTCATGCCTGCATCCTCCAGCGTATGATGCCCTCATGGTATCGCATTTTTTCCGTTCCGTCAAGGCGG
>JAEDKS010000147.1 GCA_016295665.1 Clostridia bacterium | reverse complement strand
CGTCGATGCAGCTCTTGCACAGCTCGAAGGAATCGCCGTGATCCAGATGCAGGGCAATCGGGATGTCGGGATGCAGCTCGGACGCGGCCTGCACCAGCTTCACCAGGTAGGTGTGGTTGGCATAGGCGCGGGCGCCCTTGGACACCTGCAGAATGACGGGAGCCTTCAGCTCGCCGGCAGCATCGGTGATGCCCTGGATGATCTCCATGTTGTTGACATTGAAGGCGCCGACAGCGTAGCCGCCCGCGTAGGCCTTCTTGAACATTTCAGTCGTCGTTACGATCGCCATGGGAATAGCCTCCTTGTGACAAATTTGTCAGGTTCCTTTTGGTATTATAACACAGAAACTGCCGCAAGAAAAGGGGGTTCCTGTATTTTCGTGCCCACCGTGTCAGGCCCGGGCGGCGGGGGCATCCGCCTGCTTCCCGGTAGCGGTTTCCCCAACCTTTGGCACATGGTACTCGCACTTTTCGTCGTAGAGCACCTTCTCCGGCGGTACCTCCAGCAGGGAGGGATCCGACAGGTAGCGCACCATGCTGCCGAAGAAGCCGGAGAAGTGCGCGCCGGAGGTGACGCGCTCGTCCACGGTGATGCCGATGGGGAGGAAGCGCTTCATGCGGGCGGCGCCGTTCTCGATGACGGTGATGCGCTCCACGGAGCCCATGCCGAAGAAGATGCTGGTGGAGCCGAAGTTGTAGATGTGGTGGTTGACGTGGTGCAGGCCGATGGAGGCGTTGTTGGTGATGAACATGCTGGTGTGGAAGGGAATCTCATCCAGCAGGGCGCCGGGGCAGAGGCCGTAGCGGTCCAGCAGGCGGATGAGCGCCACCACCGCCGTGGGCAGGCCGGGCACCGCCAGCAGGAAGGAGGCCAGCTTGTCCACGAAGTTCTTGACCGCCTCGCCCCGGTTGGCGAGGATGACGGCGTTCATGCGGTCGCGGACGTCGTAGAGGGTGTCGGAGGGGTCAAACTTGATCTTGACCGCTGTCTCGCCGGCGTCGGCGTTGGTGGGATCCTTGAGCATGGTGAAGGACACGGTGCAGTTGTTCCGGGCGTAGTACTGCTTGTTCATGATGTAGCGGTTGATCTCCGGGTGCTCGGCGATGGAGCGGACGAAGGCGGCGATGACGATCTGCATGAACGTGACGCGCTCGCCCTTCTGTCCCTGCTGCGCGATGTAGCGGGCCATCTTTTCGTAGTCCAGCCGGTGCTGCAGGAACACCTGGGCATCACACCGCATGGGCATGAGGTAGGGGGTGATGCGGACGATGGGCTCGATGCTCGAGATGCGCCGTCCGTCGGGTCGATGTCCAAACATGGCTTCCTCCTCCGGGAGCGCGGTGAACGGACGCGGCTCCCCTGTTAATCAGGCGCGGCGGGATGATGACGGTATGAATGAAGAATGAAAAGCCGCTGCCGGGTTTATTGTAACCCAGCGGCGGCTTTTGTCAAGAGAAACCTTCGGAAAACCGGGAAAAATCGGGGATTTCCGGCGGGAAACCCCGGCGGCTCACTCCAGGGCGATGCCGTAGATGGCGGGATGGCTCTTGCCGGTGGTGCCGATGACCAGCGTGCTGCCGTACACGGCGGGGGATGCCTCGATGGTGCCCTCCAGCTGCAGGGTGTTCAGCAGCTCGCCGGTAACGCCATCCAGCAGGGTCAGCATGCCGGTGGAATCGGCCTGGATGATGTAGCCCCGACCGCTCTCGGTGTACACGGCGACGGGGGAGGAGTAGACATAGCCCTCCAGGGTGCGCATCCACTCGACGTTGCCGGTGGTCTTGTTCAGCGCCACCAGCAGGCCGGGATAGACGCTCTTGCCGTCCTCGGCGGTGGCGCCGGACACGGCGTAGTACACCAGCTGGCTCAGCCCCTTCTGTCCGATGACGGGGGCGGCCTTGACGCCGGCGGTGTACGACTTGCTGGCGGTGAGGGCCACGTCGGTCTGCCAGCGCTTCTCGCCGGTCAGGGCGTTGTAGCACTGGATGCCGCTGGCGCCCTTGGAGCGGATGCTCAGCTCATCAGCCACATAGAGCCACAGGCTGCCGTCCGCGTCCAGATCCAGCGCGATGGCGCTCTCCACCGCGTCGCCCGCATCCACCGCCCAGACGGTGGTCAGGCTGTCGGTGTCAACGCAGCGGAGGATGCCCTCCATGTCCGCGTACCACAGGTACTGCTGGTACATCGCCATGGAGGACTCCACGGCGGTGTACTTGGCGGTCTGGTTCTTGATGCGGGAGGTCATGGTGACGTTGGAGGGGGTGATGCTGATGGTGCCCTTGTTGAAGTCGAACTCGGTGTTCAGCCGGGTCAGGTACAGCATGCCGTTGGTGCCCAGGGAGATCATGGTATCGGCGGCGCCGTCGTACAGGGAGGAGGTGTCGAAGGCACCCACCTCATAGTAGGGGCGGTTGTCGCTGCCGTCCAGACCATCAAGGATGTACACCTGCTTCTGGGTCAGCAGGTTGTACACCCGCATACCGATGCCGCCGGTGCTGTTTGCCATCTTGCGGGCATACTGACCGATGGACATGATGGGGAAGCTGTAGGGGTGGATGCTGGGCGTGCCGCGCATGGGGTAGCCCAGGTTGATGGCGTCCCGGGTGGGCTGACCGTCCGCGAGGTCAAGGAAGTAGATGCGTCCGTCCAGACCGCCGATGATGACCTCCTTCAGGGCGGAGGTGGCCTTCTTCTCCTCGTTGATGTTGGACAGCTGGCGCACCTCGGTGCTCCACTTCACGATGGCGGGCTGGCAGGTCCAGCCGAAGCCGTAGTAGGTGGTGCTGGCGCCCTTGACGCTGCCGGCGGGGGTCTCCCACAGCACGCGCATGCCGCTCAGGTCACCCACGGTGCCGGAGGCCGCGTTCTGCCGGAAGGCGCTGCCACGGTAGGTCAGCACGCCGAAGTCCCGCTGCAGATAGGCGCTCGCCGCCGGCATGTTGATCCGCTCGCTGATCTCGCGGCTGTAGCTGTCCAGCTTCCGGGCGGCGTTGTTGTAGATGTTGGTGTTGGCGATCAGGTCGGGCAGCGCGTTCTCGGAGGCGACTGCCACGAGCGGCGCGGACACGGCCTGGGCCGCAGGCTCGGAGGCGGGCTCCTGGGTCGCGGCGGGCACCTCGGTGGGCACCTCGGTTGGCACCTCCGTGGGGGTCTCCGTGGGTACCTCAGTGGGCTGCTCCGCAGGCACCTCGGTGGGCGCGGCGGTCTCATTCACCGCCGGGGTGGGGGAGACCATCATGGTGGGGGTGGGGTCAGGCTCCTGGGTGGGCACGAGCGTGTCAGCGGGGGCCTGGGTGACCTCGGGGGTCGGCTCCTCGGTCTGCTGCACAGGCTCCTGGGTGGGGGCCTGGGTGGCCTCGGGGGTCGGCACCTCCGTCTGCACCGGTACCTGCGTGGGCGCCTCCGTGGCGGTCAGCGCCGCCGGGAGCTGCACGGGCTCCTGGGTGGGCGCGTCGGTGGGGGCCTCGGTGGGCAGGGCGGGCGCCGTTTCCCCGGTCACCTGCAGGGGCAGGGAGCGCCCGGTGTCCAGCCAGGACGTGCCGTCGGACACCTGCAGGAACACGCCGCCGCTGAAGGGCTCGGCCTGCAGCAGGGTCATGATCCACACGCTGTTGTCCGCGTTGTCCATGATGCGCTTGGCGGAGGCGTTCATGTCGCGCCCGGTCTCGTCCACCAGACGCACCGCCTGCACCGCCTTGCTGCTGGTCATGGTGAAGGTGATCTCCAGCGGCGCCGCGCCCGTGGTGGGGGCACCGGTGAAGTCCATGACGGACACGTCCAGCGTCTCACCGGGCAGCTTTTCGCCGGTGATGGCGCGCTTGATGCCGCCCAGCGGGCCGGTCGAATCCGACGGCACCAGCAGCAGTCCCAGCACCGCCAGCGCGATGACCAGCACCGCGATCACCACGATCATCAGCACCGGCACCCTCCGCCGGGGCTTCTCGCCCAGCTGGGTGAAATCGCCGGCGCGGGGGCCGTCCTGCTCCTCCAGGGTGGGCACGGCGGGCCGGGCCATGCGGGGCTGCTTGCCGCCGGATGCGCCCAGGGGCCGGCGCTGGTCATAGCCCGGCGCGGGCACCGCCTGACGGGGACGGATAGACGAGGGCGCCGAGCGCTCCGCCTCCGCCCGGTTCCGGTCGGCCCGGTTCAGGGCGTTGGGCCGGGGAATCTGCCGCTCCTGGGCCGGGGGCAGCTGAATGGTCTCCTGCCGGGGCTCCGGCGCGGGCTGCGATGCGGGCTGGGGGTCGGGCATGGCCTGCGTCTCCTGCGGGGCCAATGGCGCCTCCGCCTCCGCAGGGGCTCCGGTGCGGCCTGAGAGGCGATCCGAACGGCGGCGCCGGGGCAGGGAGGGCTCCCCGGGAACCGGGGGAACCTTGCGGGTCGGCTGGGCGCTGTCTTCACCCAGCTCCTGATTCAGATCATCATGCAAATCGCTCAAAGCACTTTCTCCTTTGCGATAGTGTGGTCAGGTGAATACCCTTCCATTATACCCTACTTTTCTTCCAATCACAAGAGCCAGCGGCCCGGGATTTGTAAAACTTCCGTCACAAATCCGGGGCCGCCGGCTCCTTCCGGGCGATGGGGGAAGATCAGACGCGGGGCGGCAGCTGCTCCAGCAGCGCGTCCATCTCCGTCAGGATGCGCCGTGCGCCCGCGAAGGTGAGGGTACGCAGGGCCTCCGGGAGGGTGAGCAGCTGAACGCGGCGAATCTCGCCGGGCTGATGGCGGGGTTCCTGACCGTCGAAGCGGGCGGCGAAGTAGACCACATGCTTGCCGCGCCCTCCGGGCAGGGGATAGCGCTCCTCCAGCGGCGGCAGATTGAGCAGCGTCACCTGCAGACCAGTCTCCTCACGAATCTCGCGCAGGGCGGTCTGCACGGGCGTTTCGCCGCGCTCCATGTGGCCCTTGGGGAGCCCGGTGTGACCGTCCAGCTCGGTGACGACGATGTAGTGCCGCACGCCATCCAGGCAGGTGAACACCACGCCGCCGCAGGATTCCTCGATCATATCGCAACCCGCCTTTCCCTGTGCGCCCGGAGCGCCTTACTTGAGGTTGAGGTTGAGCATGCCGTCCACCAGGGAGATGGCCTGATGGAGACGCTGGTTGTAGTTGCCGCCCACGAACACCATCTTGTCCCCGAAGCCGAACTCCCGGTACATGTCCTGCAGGCGGCGGTTGAGCATCTCCCGGCGCTCCTGATCGCCGTTGAGGCGCATGCCGTCGGACACCCACTTCACGTCGGGAGTCAGGAACATGAGCAGATCATAGCGGTTCGGGTCGATGAAGGCCTCCACCAGGGAATTGCGGTGGCCCATGTACAGCTCGCTGAAGTAGTCGGTGTAGACCGCGTCCGTGTCGAAGAAGCAGACCTTGTTGGCGTTGCGCAGGGCGTGGAAGTCCTGCTCGGCCTGCAGGTAGGCCATGCGACCGAAGTCCTCGTCGGTGAAGATGGTCTCGTCGCCGCCCAGGTAGTCGTGGGCGTAGTAGCGGCCCACCTCCTCCGACCAGGAGGTGTTGTACAGCTTCGCCAGGTACTTGGTCAGGGTGGTCTTGCCGCAGCTCTCCGTGCCGGCGATGAGCACCTTCTTGGCGAAGAAGGGACGGGCCGTGCCGAGAATGTAGTGCCAGTTGTTGAAGATGTCCCGGCGAATCTCGGTGGCGGAGATGGGATAGCGGGTGCGGCGGGGGTCGAACAGCTCGATGATGGACTCCGGGAAGTAGGACTGCAGGGTCTTTTCGTAGTCCCGGTCA
>JAEDKS010000146.1 GCA_016295665.1 Clostridia bacterium | reverse complement strand
TGGCTTGCCCCCACGCCTGTATCCGCCCCTTCCTGCTGCCTGAGGGCACCCACGCCCCGGCAGGCTTCGAGACCATCCCCGATCCGCTGGGGCAGTACCGGGTGCAGGTGTCGCCGCTGGACTGCACCGGCTGCGGCAGCTGCGTGAACATCTGCCCCGCCCGGGGGAAGGCGCTCACCTGGCGCTCGCTGGACGAGATGCGTCCGGAGCAGCCCCTGTGGGACTTCGCGCAGACCCTGCCGGATCTGCCGCCCCGGGAGGGTGTACCCAATGTGCGCAGCGCCCAGTTCCTGCCGCCCCGGATGGAGTTCTCCGGCGCCTGTGCGGGCTGCGGCGAAACGCCCTACCTGCGGCTGCTCACCCAGCTTTTCGGTGACCGGCTCATCATCGCCAACGCCACCGGCTGCTCCTCCATCTACGGCGGCTCGTCCCCCATCTGCCCCTACAGCGTGAACCGGGACGGGCAGGGCCCCGCCTGGGCCAGCAGCCTGTTCGAGAACAACGCGGAGTTCGGCTATGGCATGGCGCTGGCCTGGATGCACCGGCGGCAGGCCCTGGCCCACGCGCTGCAGGCGCAGCTTGCGGACGCGCCGGAGCCGCTGCGGGAGGCGGCACAGCAGTGGCTGGACACCCGGGATGACGCGGAGCGCGCCCGCCTGAGCGGGCAGCGGCTGACCGAGGTCTGCCGTTCCCAGTCCCATCCGGCTGCCGACCTGGTGCTGCAGAACGCGTCCCTGCTGAACAAGCCCAGCATCTGGCTGGTGGGCGGCGACGGCTGGGCGTATGATATCGGCTTCGGCGGGCTGGATCATGTGCTTGCCCAGACGGTGGACATCAACGTGCTGGTGGTGGACACGGAGGTCTACTCCAACACCGGCGGTCAGGCCAGCAAGGCCACGCCCATGGGCGCGCAGGCCCGCTTCGCCACCGCCGGCAAGACCACGCCCAAGAAGGATCTGGGCCGCATGGCGATGCTCTATGGGCATGTGTACGTGGCACAGGTCGCCATGGGTGCCGACGCGGGACAGCTGCTGCGGGCCATGACGGAGGCGGAGCGCTATCCGGGTCCCGCCCTCATCATCGCCTACGCGCCGTGCATCAGCCACGGCCTGCCCGACATGGGACAGGCGCAGCTGGAGATGAAGCGTGCGGTGGACTGCGGCTACTGGCTGCTGTACCGCTACCATCCGGAGCGCACGCCCCATCTGACGCTGGACTGCCGGGCGCCCTCCGGCGACTACCGCGCCTTCCTCGCGGGCGAGAACCGCTACGCGGCCCTCCTGCGGGAGCACCCGGAGGAGGCGGAGCGCCTCTTTGACGAGCAGTGGCGGGACGCGGCCCGCAGACGGGAGGCGCTGGAGGCGCTCTCAGCGGAGAAGTAATCCGAAAAATTGATCTTTTTCCGAATTTTCCTGTTTCAAATTTCCGAATTTGTGTTATCATATATTCAACTTGGGTATCTTTCCGGCATCCGCCGGAGCATTGAGAAGGAGTGGATTCATTCATGAAGGAACTGAAGGGCACCCGGACTGAGAAAAACCTGCGGGAAGCGTTCTCCGGCGAGAGCGAGGCCCGGAACAAGTACACGTACTTTGCCTCCAAGGCCCGCAAGGATGGCTATGTGCAGATCGCGCAGATCTTCGAGGAGACCGCCTCCAATGAGAAGGAGCATGCCAAGATCTGGTTCAAGTACCTGGAGGGCGGCGACCTGAAGGACACCGCCGCCAACCTGCTCAGCGCCGCTGAGGGCGAGCACTTCGAGTGGACGGACATGTATGACCGCATGGCCCGCGAGGCCCGCGAGGAGGGCTTTGACGAGATCGCCGACAAGTTCGAGATGGTCGGCGCCATCGAAAAGACCCACGAGGAGCGCTATCGCAAGCTGCTGCAGAACGTGGAGGGCGGCCTGGTGTTCTCCCGGGACGGCGACATGATCTGGGAGTGCTCCAACTGCGGGCACATCGTCATCGGCCCCAGCGCGCCCCTGGTCTGCCCCGTCTGCAAGCATCCCCAGAGCTATTTCATGATCCGCGCAAACAACTACTGAGCACATCAAAGGCCGGCAGGCGCCCCGCCGACCGGCCTTGCGGCCCCCTCCCCGCCCGGGGAGCGGGGCCGTTTTGTTACACGCGCCAGCCGCATGCCGGTTGACGTTGCCCGAGCCTGTGTGGTATAATGCAGCTGATTTTCCATCCGAATGAACCGTGTGATTGAGAACAGGAGGCAGTCATGAACATCCGTGTATCCGCCGACAGCACCTGTGACCTGTCGGATGCGCTCTGCAGTCAGTACGGAATCGCCCTGGCCCCGCTGACCATCATGGTCGGCGCCGAGGCCAGACACGACGGTGTGGACATCCACCCCGCAGACATCTTTCAGGCGGTGGAGGCCGGCAGGAAGGTCAGCACCGCCGCCGTCAATCAGGCCGAGTACGAGGCGCTGTTCCGCACGCTGCTTGAGGACGCGGACGAGGTGATCCACATCTGCATCGGCTCCGGCTTCTCCGCCTGCTTCCAGAACGCGCAGGCCGCCGCGGCGCGGGTGGGGCACGTCCGGGTGCTGGACTCCCGCAACCTGACCACCGGCAGCGGTCATCTGGCGCTGGATGCCGTGGAGATGGCCCGGGCGGGCCAATCCCCGGAGGAGATCATGGCAGCGCTGGAGCGCACCATTCCGCTGGTCGATTCCAGCTTCGTGGTCAGCACCACGGACTACCTGTACCGTGGCGGGCGCTGCACCGGGCTGGAGGCCTTCGGCGCGAAGCTGCTGCACATCCGCCCCTCCATCGAGCTGACCGACGGCGCCATGAAGCCCGGCAAGAAGTACCGGGGCAGCTTCCGTCTGGCGCTGGAGCACTACCTGCAGGACAAGCTGTCCCACCCCGAGGACGTGGATGACAGCCGGGTGTTCATCACCCATTCCCCCTGCGACGCGGACATCGTGCCCTTTGTCCGCGCCGAGGTCGCAAGGCTCATCCCCTTCCGGGAGGTCTATGAGACGGACGCGGGCTGCACCGTGTCCACCCACTGCGGCCCCGGCACGCTGGGCATCCTGTTCAAGCGCAGACATCCCAAGCATTGAAAGGCACCGCGGCCCCATCCGCGGCGGGTGATTGCATGATGGAACCCAAAAAGCTGATTGGTATGGTGATCGCGGCGGTGCTGCTGATCGTGGCGCTGACGCTGGGCGGGCAGGTGCTGACGCTGATGCCGCAGGTTCAGGAGGAAATGCGTACCACCCCCACCCCCACGCCCCTGTACGGCAACGTGATGGCCGTCACCCCTGACCCGTCCCTGCCCACCTCCCCGCCGGTGCTGAAGAACGGCTCCGTCGGCGACGCCGTCACCGCGCTGCAGAATCGCCTGCAGGAGCTGGGCTACTACGCCGGGGAGATTGACGGTCAGTTCGGCAACGCCACCCGCACCGCCGTCATGCTGTTCCAGCAGCAGCACGGCCTGGACGCGGACGGCGTGTTCGGACAGGCGACCTCCGCCGCGCTGTACGACGACAGCGCGCAGCCCCTGCGCGTCACCGAGGCGCCCACCCAAGCCCCCACGCCGGAGCCTACTGCGGCTCCGGCTTCCGTTTCCGCGCAGAGCGTGGTCACGCGCAAGCCCTACCTGCGCCCGGACGGCCTGCCGCTGCTGGTGAACCGGGACAACCCGCTGCCCGACGGCTACGAGCCCTACGACCTGGTGGAGATGAACAGCTACTGCGACAGCAGCGTGGTCAAAATCAAGTACAGCGACACCTGGGCCGAGCGGGAGGCGGTGGATGCGCTGATGGTCATGCTGCAGGCGGCCCACGACGAGGGCATCACCGTCTGGCAGATCAGCGCCGCCTACCGCACCCTCGCCTACCAGCAGCAGCTGTTCGACAATCAGGTGCAGACCTACATCTCCCAGAACGGGCTGAGCCGCTCCGCCGCCATCTCCGCCACCCGCAAGACCGTGGCAGACCCCGGCACCAGCGAGCACCATCTGGGCACCGCCTTCGACATCACCGTGCCGGGCGTGTCCTTCGCGGGCACCGACCAGGCTAACTGGCTGGCGGAGAACTGCTGGGACTACGGCTTCATCCTGCGCTATGCCAAGGATAAGGAGAGCATCACCGGCTTCCTGGCGGAGGCATGGCACTTCCGGTATGTGGGCCAGCCCCACGCGCAGATCATGCGGGACGAGAACCTGTGCCTGGAGGAATATCTGGACAAATACGGCGTCCTGATTCTGGAGGAATAGACCAGCGGGCCGCCCTGCCGCATTTCTGCGGCGGGGCGGCCCGTGATGATTCCGGAGCGGATCACTTGATCTTCTCCAGATACTCCTCGTAGGTGCAGTAGTAGTCAGCGATGGTGCCGTCGGGCTTGATTTCGATGATGCGGTCAGCGATGGTGGAGATGAACTGGTGATCCTGGCTGGTAAAGATCACGTTGCCCGGGAAGTTGATGAGGGCGTTGTTCACCGCCTGAATGGACTCCAGATCCAGATGGTTGGTGGGCTGATCCAGCATGAGGAAGTTGGCGCCGGAGAGCATCATGCGGGAGAGCATGCAGCGCACCTTCTCGCCGCCGGAGAGCACGGACACGGGCTTGTACACGTCGTCACCGGAGAACAGCATCCGGCCCAGGAAGCCGCGCATGTACGTCTCCAGCTGCTCCGGGCTGTACTGGGCGAACCACTCCAGCATGGTCTTGTCGCAGCCGTCGAAGAACTTCGAGTTGTCCTTGGGGAAGTAGCTGGTGGAGATGGTCACCCCCCACTTGAAGGAGCCGCTGTCGGGCTCGATCTCCTCGGTCAGGATGCGGAACAGCGCCGTCTGCGCCTGCTCCTGGCCCACCAGCGCGATCTTCTGGCCCTTGGTGACCACGAAGGACACGTCTTTGAGCAGCTGCACGCCGTCGAGGCTGTAGCTCAGGTTGCTCACCGAGAGAATGTCCTTGCCCGCCTCGCGGTCGGGGGTGAAGCACACCCAGGGATAGCGGCGGCTGGAAGCGGGCATCTCCTCGATGGTCAGCTGATCCAGCAGCTTGCGGCGGCTGGTGGCCTGCTTGGCCTTGGACTTGTTGGAGGAGAAGCGCTGAATGAAGGCCTGCAGCTCCCTGATCTTGTCCTCGCGGCGCTTCTTCTGGTCGTTCATCAGCGCCTGCATCATCTTGGAGGACTCGTACCAGAAATCGTAGTTGCCCACGTAGAGCTTGACCTGGTTGTAGTCGATGTCCACGATGTGGGTGCAGATGTTGTTCAGGAACCAGCGGTCATGGCTGACCACGATCAGCGTGCCCTGAAACTCCATCAGGAAGTCCTCCAGCCAGGCCACGCTCTTGTTGTCCAGGTTGTTGGTGGGCTCGTCCAGCAGCAGGATGTCCGGGTTGCCGAACAGCGCCTGCGCCAGCAGCACCTTGAACTTGTCGCCGCCCTTCAGCTCCGCCATGGGGGTGTAGTGCAGCTCGGTGCCGATGCCCAGACCGGTCAGCAGGGTGGCTGCGTCGCTCTCGGCGTTCCAGCCGTCCATCTCCGCGAACTCGCCCTCCAGCTCGGCGGCCCGCTCACCATCGGCGTCGGAGAAGTCGGGCTTGGCATAGAGCGCGTCCTTCTCCTTCATGATGTCGTAGAGGCGCTGATTGCCCATGATGACCGTGTCCAGCACGGGATAGGCGTCGTACTTGAACTGATCCTGCTTCAGGGTGGACATGCGCAGGTTGGGCTGCACCGTCACCGAGCCGGTGGTGGGCTCCAGCTCACCGGAGAGGATGCGCAGGAAGGTGGACTTGCCCGCGCCGTTGGCACCGATGATGCCGTAGCAGTTGC
>JAEDKS010000006.1 GCA_016295665.1 Clostridia bacterium | reverse complement strand
GGGGCGGCTGCTGATGCTCAATCCCACCCTCCTGCCCACCGATTTCACCGAGGGCGCCATCGTCTGCGTGCCCTGAGCGCTAAGGGCATGGGAAAGCGGTCAGCCGGCGAGGGGCCGGCTGACCGCCCGGGGTGCCGATGGCAAACGGCGGTCAGAAGATTTCGCCCTCGAGGGCGTTCCGGGCCGCCAGAATGTATTTGGCGGTGTCCAGCGGATGGACGCCCCGGCGCTCGCAGGTGCGGCCCTCGGACAGGGGGCAGTCCCGGTAGCTGTGCAGGCGCATGGACAGCTGACCCCGCCCGCCGGTCAGCATCTGCAGCCGGGTGGGGAAGTCCACGCTGTCCGCCACCGGCACCCGGGCGATGAGGCACAGCTCCCCCTCCTCGCCGGTGAGTCGGGTCTCCACGGTCTCGCCACGCATGGTCACAATCTCGCTCATGATGCGCCCGCTCAGGCCCTCCGGCACCGTGATGACCATCTCCGCGATGGGCTCCAGCAGCTGGCTGCCGCCGTTGCGCAGCCCGTCCATCAGCGCCATGGGCGTGGCGACGATGAAGTCCAGGGGATGGGTGTGGAACTGGTGGTCGCTGCCGTCCACCAGGGTGATGCGCACATCGTCCACCTGCCAGCCCAGCATGCCCTGCTGCAGGGCCGTGGGCAGCGCCTGCTCAATCTGGTGCTGGTACCGCTCCCCGATGGTGCGCACGGGCACCACGCTGCGGTACTCGATGCCGCTGCCCCGGGGAAGCGGCTCCAGCTCGAAGCGGATCACCGCCCAGCAGGGCTTGGGCATGGTGTAGGCCACGAAGCCCACCGCGCTTTGCCGGATGGTCTCCCGGTAGATGACCTCCGGCGCGCCGAAGGTCACCGGCACGCCGAAGCGCTGGGGCAGCACCTCCTGCAGCACCTCCAGCTGGATGGCGCCCATGACCCGGAGGTGCTCCACGCCCCGGTACTGCTTCACGTCCAGCAGCGGATCCCCGGCGGAGAGCGTCTCCAGCGCCCGGTGCAGGGCGGGCCTGTCCTCCGGGCGGTCGGGGGTGACCCGCACCATCATCAGCGGCTCCCGCAGGGTGCCGGCGGTCATGGGCCGGGGCAGCAGCGCCGCGTCGCCCAGCACGCTCCCCACCCGGATGCCCGTCAGCCCGTACACCCAGCCGATCTCCCCGGCCCGCAGGCGGCCCAGGTCGGCCCCGCGCCCCTCCACGCTCAGGGCGCGAATCTGCGTGACCTTCCGCTCCTCCCACCGGACGCGGTCGGTGTAGTCCGTGGCGGCGCGCAGGGGAATCCGCACCGCCTGCCGGTTCTCCAGCTGCCCGGAGAACAGCCGCAGCAGCGCGCCCCGACCCATGACCGCGTCCTCCTCCACGGCGAACACCATGCCGCACAGGGGCGCTTCCGCGTCCCCCCGGGGCGGGGGCAGGTAGCGGCAGATGGCATCCAGGAGCGGCTCCACCCCCGTGTCCTGCAGCGCGGAGCCGCACAGCACCGGGTACAGCTGTCCCGCGTGCACCCGGGGCACGAGGCGCTCGGACAGGGTCTCCGGGTCGTAGATCACGCCCTCCAGATAGTCCTCCAGCGCCCCTTCGTCCACCTCCGCCAGCGCCGCCATGGCGCTCTCCGGGTCGCTGAGCAGGAAGGCCCCCGGGGTCAGCCGCCGCCGGAGCTGGCTTAGCACCCGCGCCGCGTCCGCCCCCACCCTGTCCATCTTGTTGATGAAGATGAGGGCGGGCAGATGGCTGCGCTCCAGCGCCCGGAACACGGTCTCCGTCTGGGCCTGCACGCCCTCCCGGGCCGACACCAGCAGCACCGCGCCGTCCAGCGCCCACATGCTCCGCTCCACCTCCGCCGCGAAGTCCGCGTGACCGGGGGTGTCGATGAGCTGCAGGGACACGCCCCGCCACATGAGCGGCACGCAGGCCGCCTTCACCGAGATGCCCCGCCGCCGCTCGATGTCCAGCCGGTCGGTGTGGGCGGTGCCGCTGTCCACCGCGCCGGCGGTGCGGATGGCGCCCGCGTGGGCGAGCAGCCGCTCGGACAGCGTGGTCTTGCCCGCGTCCACATGGGCGAAGATGCCCAGGGTGCGCAGGGCGGGGGATGCGGGATGGGGCATGGGCGGCGCCTCCTGTCAGGTGGGATGCAGGGGAGTTCTACGCCCATCGCGCCGTTTCCTTCCCGGCGGGGGGATTTGTTTCCGGAACTTTTCAGGGGAAATTATCTTTTTTTTCACAAAATGGAGAACATTTTCGGTGGCAAATTCGTCTAATTGGGTGTACACTTGTTTACAGAAGAAACGATGCCGGGAGGAGGCGTGACCATGGCCCGATGGGGGAAGCTGCTGCTGGTCTTTTTGGCCTGGTCATGCCTTTGGGCCGCGCCCGCCGTGGCGGAGGGCGTGAACCGGGCGCTGCTCATCGGCTGTGACCGGTTCGTGACCCAGCAGGACACCACCCCGGCCTCCGCCAACAACGTGTCCTGGATGGCGATGGCGCTCTCCGGCGGCGCCATGAACCTGGAGACCCTGGTCACCCGCCGGGAGGGCATCGACAGCGTGGACGAGCTGTCGGAGCTGATCGCGGAGACCTTCGCGCAGGCGGACGAGGGGGATGTGAGCTACTTCTACATCAGCACCCACGGCCTGTGGCCCGACGGGCTGGACGCGGGCAGCATGACCTTCGTGCTGTCCACCGGCGAGCGCGAGAGCGGCGTGACCGCCCGGGAGCTGCGGGCGATGTTCGACCGGGTGCCGGGCACCAAGGTGCTGCTGCTGGATGCCTGCCACTCCGGCAGCGTCATCGGCAAGGGCGTCGACGCGGGCTTTGAAAACGTGTTCGAGGGGCCCGACTACAAGGTGATCTGCTCCTCCGGCGGCGCGGAGGAGAGCTGGTTCTGGTCGGGCATGGCGGATCACAGCGGCAGGTCGCTGGGGTCGGGCTACTTTTCCGACGCGCTGGTGTCGGCCCTGTCCAGCGCGGGCGGCTTCGGCGCGGACACCAACCGGGACGGCACCATCACCCTGACGGAGCTGAAGCGCTATCTGCGGCTCTACCACGGTGCCTCTACGGTGCAGACCTACCCGGAGGAGGACGACTTCCCCGTGCTGACCTACGCCGCGTCCACCTTCAGCAGCCGAAGGCGGGACAGCGCCCTGGAGAACATCAGCTTCGAGGAGGGCGTGCTCAGCCCGCTCAGCCCGGAGATCAGCTTCTCCTTCACCGTGCTGCGGGACGTGCAGGTGGCCTATCAGGTGGTCTGCCAGAAGAACGGGCGGTGGGATTTCGACCGCGCCCGGCTCATCTGGGACAACGAGGAGCGGTTCGGCGCCTACGGTGACGCGCAGGGCTACCTGTCGCCCGGCTACAAGGAGCGCACCATCACCCTGACCGACGGGGAGGGGGCGGACAGCTACGGCTATGTGCTGGTGCAGATTCTGACCATCAGCGGCGGTCAGGTCAGCGTGGCGGCGAGCCGGGTGCTCTGCGTGCCGCCGGAGCGCGGCGACCCGGGCCTTGTCATCGACGGCGAGGAGGGCTTCAACCCGGACCTGCGGGAGGAGCTGACCTTTGTGGTGCGCCACGCCTTCCCCTGTGAGCTGTCGGTGACGGTGGAGGACGCGGCGGGCAACGTGGTGGATCGCCTGGCGTCCCGGCTGCCGAGCCGCCCGGAGCAGCTCAGCCCCACGGGCACCACCTTCACCTGGAACGGGCGAACCAGCGGCGGCGAGACGGCTCCCGCAGGGGAGTATGTGATCTGCGTGACCTCCTATGTGGGGGAGGAGCGGTACACCCTGCGCTCCAGCCCCGTGCATCTGGAGCGGGAGGGCTGAGCGCGGGAGAAGGGCACGAAAAAAGCGCCGTGATGGGCAGAACGGCGCTAAGACGGGAACCATCAGAGGTCAGCCTCCGCGCCCAGGGACAGAGCGGCGGGACCGGTAAAGCGTGCGGGTGGGATGGAGCCGCAATCGCTTTACAGCCATATTATAGGAAACGAAAAAGGGAGATGCAAGCGATTTTGGACACAGTGAAATGTGTCTCCTTCATCTTCTGACACCTTTTTACCGCAGGCGGGTGCAGAACACATGACGGGCGTGTGAAGAAACGCTGAAAATGCGATTTCCCACACGCCCGTCCGGCTTATGTTACGCCTCCTCGCCCAGCATCCAGGGGATGAAGAAGCGAATCTGCTCGTCCCAGAAGCCCCACTCGTGCACCGCGTCCGGCTTCTCGAAGTGGGTCACGTCCCAGCCCAGGCGCTCGGCCTCGGGCACGAACTTCCGGTGCTGATGGTACAGGAAGTCCGAGGTGCCGCAGGAGATGTAGAGCCGGGGCCGGTGGGCATCGCCCGCGTGCTGCGCCAGCAGGTGGAACAGGTCGTTGTCCGAGCCGGGCAGCGCCCGCAGATTGCCGAACACCCGCTTCATGTTGTCGATGCCGTCGGACTTGCGGTGCGTCATGTCCGCGATGTCCACCGCGCCGGAGAAGCTGCCGATGGCGGCGAAGCGCTCCGGGTGGCTCAGGCCCAGCTTCAGCGCGCCGTAGCCGCCCATGCTCAGGCCCGCCGCGAAGGTGTCCTCCGGGCGGTCGGACAGGCGGAAGAAGCGGTGCATCACCGCGGGCAGCTCCTCGGACACATAGTCCCAGTAGCGCTCCCCCTGCGCCTCGTTGGTGTAGAAGGAGTGGTTGACGGCGGGCATGATGACCGCCAGCTGATGGGCGGCGGCGTAGCGCTCCACGGAGGTGCGGCGCATCCAGATGGAGTGGTCGTCGCTGTAGCCGTGGAGCAGATACAGCACCCGGGGCAGCGCGGCATCCTGCTCGGCGGCGCTGATGCCGATGCCCATGCGGGGCTCCGGCAGAATGACGTTGACGGTGGATGCCACGTTCAGGGCTTCGGAGAAAAACTGCACCTGCAAAAAGGCCATGGGGAAATCCCTCCCGCTTTCGTTTTTTTCATTGTCATTGTAGCACAGCGGGGGCGAATGTCAACCGCAAAAAAGGCAGGCCGCCGGAGGGGCGGTCTGCCGGGAAGATCGCCGGGGCGGTTACTCCGCTTCGGCGGCGGGCTCGGTGGCGTACACGATCTCGGCTTCGTTCATCCAGCCGTCCATGGTCGTGTCGAACAGCTCGTCCTCCTTGGAGGAAACCAGCTCCTCATAGAGGGAGGCGCGCAGCTCGTCGGTCAGGGCGACAGGGCCCGCGGGCACATCCCGCAGGTACTGCACCAGATAGACGCCGTAGCTGCCCAGCACGGGCTCGCTCACATCGCCCACCTTGTCCACGGAGAAGGCGGCCTTGATGAAGGCGGGGTCCCAGACCACGCTGTCCATGTGGACGCTGTAGCCCTCGCTCCGGTAGGGCTCGCTCTGCATGCCGGGGTCGGTGTTGTACTCGTCAATCAGATCGGTGAAGGCGGTGCCGGCGTTGTACTTCGCCATGATCTCGTCCACGGTGGGTTGCACGGAGGCCAGCACGGCGGCGGCGGCCTCATCCACCTGCGCCTGGGTCACGGTCTGCTCCACGCCCTCCTCGCCGGCCTCGATGGCGGAGATCTGCTCCTCCAGCTGCGCCGCCAGCTCGGTGTAGGCGCTCATCACCTCGTCATCCACGGACAGCAGAATCTGCACGATGCCGCGATAGCCCTCGGGGGTGTAGTAGGCGGGATAGCCATAGTACTGGGTGTACATCTCGTAGGTGGAGATGTCGTCCTTGTAGCTGGCCTCGTCCTCCAGCACCAGCTCGTTGAAGTACGCCTCGACCTCCTCGTCGGTCACGTCGGTGCCCTCGACGATCATGGCGTAGAGCTTGTCAAACCACAGGGAGTCCTTGTTCTCCTCCAGCATGTCATCGCGGGTGTAGCCCAGGCTCTCCAGATATGCCAGGGCGTTCAGGCGGGCGGTGCTCTTTTCCTCGTCGGTGGATTCGTCGGTCAGGCCGTAGAGGTTGGCCTCCACATAGCCGACCAGCTCCTCCCAGTACGCGTCGGTGTCGCTCTCCAGCTGGGCCAGCTCCTCCTCGGTGAAGTTGGTGTAGCCCAGCTCGGTGGCCTTCTGGCGCATGACCTCCAGCTGCACGGCGTAGTCCAGGGCCATGCCGGAGACGTCCTCCTCGGTCAGGTAGCCGTACATGATGTAGGTGCTGTAGCTGCTGTACAGGTTGTTGTAGATGGTCTCCACCTCGGACTGGAGCACCTCCACGCCGTTGACGGTGGCAGCCACCTGGTCGGCGGTCTCCTCCGCCGTGGCGGCGCCGCAGGTCAGCAGCAGGGCGCAGAGCATCAGCGCCAGCAGCCGCTTCAGGGAATGAGTCTTGTTCATGGCAGCAGGTTCCTTTCTTCCGCCCGCGTCCCGCGCAGGCCTTGCCTTCATTATGACACGTTTTTTGACTTTCTGCAACCGGCCCCCGAGAAAAGTTACAGTCTGTTTACACCCTCACGGCCCCACGGGGCGGTGAAACGGGCGCTTGAGGAAGAAAAAGGGAGCCGCGCCGGAACGGATTCCGTGCGGCTCCATGCTATGGTAGGCACCCGGGAGGGGTGCGCTGATTCGCTCGTTTGGGACGCTGACCGGGTTGGGGAATCTGCTTTACACGCTGCTGACATTCATTCCATTCAATTTCATTCATTTCATTTCAGATGATCTTTCATGCTTCATTCCATTCGCAGACCGGCGGGCCATCATCTCAGCGGGCGTGCCCTTCCTCAGGAGACCGACTTCCGCTCCAGGGTGAGCTTGTCGGCGATCATGGCGATGAACTCGCCATTGGTGGGCTTGTCCTCCTTGGTGACCACCTGGCAGCCGAAGGCCTTGTTCAGAACCTCGATGCGCCCACGGCTCCAGGCGACCTCGATGGCGTGGCGGATGGCGCGCTCCACCTTGCTGGGGGAGGTGGAGAAGCGGTGGGCCACGCCGGGGTAGAGCTCCTTGGTGATACGGTTGATGATGTCCGGGTTAGCCACGGTCATCTTCACCGCCTCCCGGAGGTAGTGGTACCCCTTGATGTGCGCCGGGATGCCGATGGTCAGGAACAGCGAGGACAGCCGCTCATCCATGGTGGGCGCCCGGTCGGACTGGGCGGCGGAGGCGCTGGGCGAGGGATGGTACGGTGTGCCGGCCCCCTGCGTCAGCCCGGAGACATCGCGGATGCGGGCGATGAGCCTGTCCGGATCGAAGGGCTTGACCATGTAGTAGCAGGCACCGAGATTCATGGCGCGGAGAATGAGGTCGTCCCGGTTCAGGGATGAGGTAACGATGACCTTGGGAGGCTCCGCCTGCGATGCCGCGCACCGGGTCTTCAGCTCCTCCAGAAAGCTGTAGCCGTCCATCTGCGGCATGATGATGTCCAGTACGATCACATCGACCGGCTGCTTCTCCAGTTCAAGCAGCGCCTCTGCACCGTTGCCACACTCGGCGCATACGAGGAGATCACTCTCTGTCTCCAGTCGCTCGCTGATTGCAGCGCGAAGCTCTGTGTTGTCGTCTACCAACATCACGCGGATCGTGTCCATGGTTTCCAAACTCCTTTCATTTTCCTCCTGAATGTCAGCGTTTGTGCCGAACGGCAAACCGGAAATGGAGGGATTACCGTTCGATGTGGGCATTATAGCACATTTTTTGGACAAATTGGGGAAAAAGCCAAAAGCTCCCATCGCTCGACAATGGTTCCATGGATTCGACAGAAAACTGACAGGGAAAATGACGGAATTTCATATAACAATTTCATTCTTTTGGCACAGGAGGGGGCCGAAGCCCCGTAGCCCCCCTACAGCATGCGCCGGGCCTGGTTCATGTGCAGGCGCACCGCCGGGGAGAGGGGCGCGTCCTCGGGCAGGTCGCCCCGGAGCAGATCCCGGAGCAGTGCGTCCGGCAGCAGCTGTCGGGGCGATGCGCCCAGCTCCCGGGCCAGGGCGGCCCGCTCGGTGCGGAGCGACCAGAGCTGCAATCCCCGCTCCCCCACCCAGCCCAGCCGGGGCACCCGGGCCAGACGGGCGGGCTTGCCCGAGGCGCGGAGACGGCAGACGGCGCAGGTGCCGCAGGGGCGGCTGCGGTGCCCGAAGGCCCGGGTCAGGGCGGCGGACAGGCAGCGTCCGCCCAGGCACCAGGACAGCACGGAGCGCTGCTGGGCCCAGCGCTGTCTCCGCGCACGCCAGGCCCGAAGGCGGGGCAGGGCGGCGGCATCGGCGTACAGATGGCGGCGGATGAGGTCCATGTCCCGGGGGCCGGTCAGCACCACGCAGTCCGCCGGGGCGCCGTCCCGCCTGGCACGGCCTAGCTGCTGGGCCAGATCCAGCATGTTGTCGGGCGGCGCGTCCAGCAGCACGAAGCGGACGTCGGGCAGATCCACCCCCATCCCGAAGGCGGAGGTGGCGCAGAGCAGGCGCAGCGACCCCGTGGTGAAGGCCTCCTGCAGCCCCAGGCGCTCCTCCCGGGGCATGCGGGCATGGTAGGCGGCGCAGCGCAGCCCCTCCCGGTTCAGGCGCGCAGCCAGGCTCTCGGTGCGGGCCCGGGAGCGGCAGAAGATGATGCCCCGCCCGGCGGGATGGCGGCGCAGGTAGGACAGGAGCCACGCGTCCTTGTGGCAGGTCCACACGGCCTCGTAGCGCAGGTTGGGCCGCAGCAGCGGCAGGTCAACCCGGCAGGGACGGCGCAGGTGCAGGCTGGAGGCCAGCTGGCGGCGGATGCGCCGGTCGGCGGTGGCGGTCATGGCACAGACCGGCGGGCGGGTGGGCAGCGTGTCCAGCACGTCGCCCAGCTGCTGGTAGTCGGGCCGGAAGGACGCGCCCCACTGCACCACGCAGTGCGCCTCGTCCACCGCCAGCAGCGAGGGCGGGCGGCGGGAGAGCAGCTGACGGAAGGCGGGGGTGGTGAGCCGCTCCGGGGCCACGTAGAGCAGCTTGAGGTGACCGGACAGGTACTGGTCAAGGATGGCCTGCCGCTCCCCGGGAAGCTGCAGGGAGCTCAGGCAGGCGGCGGGGATGCCCCGGGCCCGGAGGCTCCGCACCTGATCCTGCATCAGCGCGATGAGCGGCGACACGACCAGCGCGCAGCCCTCCAGCAGCAGGGCGGGCAGCTGATAGCACAGGGACTTGCCCGCGCCCGTGGGCATGACGCACACCACGTCCCGGCCTGAGAGCAGCGCCCGGACGGCCCGCCGCTGCCCGGGGCGCAGCCGGCGCAGACCAAAAACGGTGCGGAGAACGGTCTGCAGCCGTTTCCGCACCGCGGCGCTTTGTAGGAAGAAGGGGCGCATCAGAAGTGCCTGCCGCCGCCGCCGTGGCTCATGCCGCCGGAGGAGGTGTGCACGGCGCTGCCGCCGCCGCCATGGCTGCCGCCGCCACCGCCGCCGGAGGAGGGCGGAGGTGTCCGGACGCGGTTCACCGTCTGACGCAGGAAGTGCTCCTCGTCCTTGTCCAGCTTGCGAGAGGCCAGGGAGGCCCGGTCATAGTGGTAGGTGGTGCCCGCCAGGCTGTAGCCGCCGACGATGGAGCGGACGAGGATCACGGCGACCAGCGCGCCCGCCACCAGCGCCACCAGCGCCTCGGTGATGGTCAGCCGGTTGTACAGGCCCGTGAGCCGCTCGCCGGTCTCGGCGTCGTAGCGGAAGGAGCCCTCCGCGATGCCGTCCCGCAGGTAGCGGCGCACCCGCTCCAGGGCCGCGATGGCGGCGCTGCCGTAGCTGCCGCCGTCCTCCATGGCCTCAAAGGCCTTGTCGAGGATGTTCTCGATGCGGGAGTCGCTCAGGTAGTCGATCATGACGCCCGCCGTGGACAGGTAGAAGTAGCGGTTGTTCATGTCGATCATGAGCAGGATGCCCGCCCTGTCCTTGCCCAGACCGTAGCCGTGATCCTCATAGTAGCGGTCGGCGTAGTCCACCAGCACGCGGTCGTCGCTGGTATGGGGCGTGTCGCGGGTGGTCAGCACCACCGCGTCCATCTGGTAGGTCTTTTGAATGTCCTGAATGATTGCCTCCAGGCTGCTGATCTCCGACGGGGAGAACAGCCCGGCGTCATCCACGACCATGGCGCCCTCCGCCAGGGCGCACAGGCCCGCGCCCAGCAGGAGCAGGCAGAGCAGCAGGCAGCCAAGCCGCCTGATCCAGACGTTGCTTTTCTTCACAGCGCTTACCACAGCATCGCACCTCCCGCACACAGGACGCCCGCGACCGCCGCGCCGATGGCTCCGGCGGTGATGCCCAGCTTCTTCCAGTCGATGGGCAGCTTGCCGCACACGGCACCGGTCTGTCCGTTCATGAGATAGTAGTAGGTGGCGCCGGGCTTGCCGCTCCGGTAGGTCAGCACCCAGGCGGGCAGCAGCACATAGCGCATCTTCGCCCGGATTTGGGAAAGCTGCACCTCGCCGTTCAGGCTGTCGAACATGCCGCCCTCCTTTATCATCTCGGGAGCGTAGCCCTGAATCTCCGCGATCATTTCCTGCTCCACGCCCTCGCGCTCCACGTCGCGCTTCTCGGCGAGGAAGCCGCTCAGGTAGCTCATGTCGAAGGGCTTGATCTCGCTGGTGTTGTAGGGGTGGATGCCGTCGGAGAGCTGCCGGTCGCAGGTGGTCAGCGCCTTGCGCACCATGTCGCGAAATTCCAGCTCACCGCTGCGCTCCACGCGGAAGAAGCGGGTGGTGGTGATGACCTCCCGGGCCGAGCGCCGCACGCTGGTGCGGGTGCCGGTGCCGTCGAAGTCGGCCTGCGCCTTCAGGTCACCCAGCCAGAAGGGGTAGTACACGCCGGAGAAGTCCTCGATCTGATCCCGGCTGAAGAACCGGCGATCCACGAACTTCTTCTTCGCGAGGAACTCCTCGAACTTCTTCAGCGCCTCCTCGCGCCCGATGCGGAAGGGGAGCACGCCGTCGGGGCGGAAGCTGCCGTCCAGCCGGTCGGAGAGCACCACGGGGCTGTGGCAGTAGTAGCACCGGGTGGCGGCGGTGGTGTCGCCGGTCACGATCTCGGCGCCGCAGGCCTGGCAGTGGTAGCCCCGCAGATGGTCGGGGGCGGCGGCAGGCTGGCTGTCCTGACCGCCCCGGGCCAGGCCGCGCATTTCCTCCTCGGTGAAGGTCTGCAGGCAGTAGGGACAGGAGAACTGCTGCGCACCCGGCTCAAATTCCAGGTACGCGCCGCAGGATGGGCATTTGAAGGTCACGGTGCCGCTCATGGAGACACGCTCCTTTCTGTCTTTACCATACTCTCATCATACCATTCTTTGCCCTGTTTTGCAACAGCTTCCTGTTCAGAACCAGCCTTTTTCCGCTTGAAATTGACAAGGCGGCGCGCCAATGCTATACTTCCCCTGAGCCTGTGGAAAACAAAAGGAGGGGAACCTCATGATGCCCTACGTTCTGCTGGGGGTGCTGCTGCTGGGTATGGTGGCGGCGCTGGCGTACCTTGTGCTGCTGCGGGGGCGGCAGCAGCGGCAGCGGGAGCTGCTTCGCCGCCTGCGCTCCTCGAACATGTACGCGGGGGTGTACGCCCTGTTCCGGGGCTGCGAGCGGCGCTACGTGGAGCGGGTGGAGCTGCGGCCCGAGGAGGTCGTGGTGGTGTTCCTTAGGCCGGAGGGCGACACGCAGCGCTACGTGTTCGATGACCACGGCATCGACCCCCTGGGCCCCGAGATGCTCTATGCCCTGGCGCAGGCGGCTGCCGTCGATGTGCCCTGCCTGCAGGACGGGCTCTACTACCGCTTCGATGTCCGCACGCTGACCACCCCCGCGGGGAGGCGGGTGCGCTACTACACCTACACCATGAAGGAAAAGCGCAAGGATTACCTGCTTCACTCGATCCGGGCGAAAAATCGTCAAATGAGCCATTGACATTGATGCGCCTCTTTGTTAAAATGGACGATAATCCAGGGCGGTGCCATCGAAGGGAACGGAGAGGGCATCGCCCGTCACAAAAACGCACCAAGGAGGATGCTGCCATGCTGCAAAAGGTCGTCCGTGAAGGTCTTACGTTCGATGATGTTCTGCTGGTTCCCGCCCGAAGCGAGGTGCTGCCCAGGGACGTGGATCTGTCCGTCCAGCTCACCCCGGTCATTCGTCTGAATATCCCGATCATGTCCGCTGCCATGGATACCGTCACCGACGCCACCATGGCCATCGCCATGGCCCGCGAGGGCGGCCTGGGCATCATCCACAAGAACATGACCATTCAGGAGCAGGCCGCGCAGGTGGACAAGGTCAAGCGCTCCGAGCACGGCGTCATCACCGATCCCTTCTCCCTCTCGCCCGATCACCTGATTCAGGACGCGGAGGATCTGATGGCCCGCTACCGCATCTCCGGCGTGCCGATCACCCGCAACGGCAAGCTGGTGGGCATCCTCACCAACCGCGACCTCCGCTTCGAGACGGACTACACCCGCAGGATCGGTGAGGTCATGACCTCCGAGAACCTCATCACCGCCCCCGAGGGCACCAACCTGGAGGAGGCCAAGAAGATTCTGGCCCGCCACCGCATCGAGAAGCTGCCCATCGTGGACAAGGAGGGCAACCTGCGGGGCCTCATCACCATCAAGGATATTGAGAAGGCCACCAAATATCCCAACTCCGCCAAGGACAGCCACGGTCGGCTGCTGTGCGGCGCCGCCGTGGGCGTGACCAAGGACGTGTACGAGCGCATCGACGCGCTGGTGGCGGCGAAGGTGGACGTCATCTCCATCGACACCGCCCACGGGCACAGCGTGGGCGTGCTGCGTCAGGTGGAGGAGATCCGCAAGCGCTATCCCGACATCCAGCTCTTCGCCGGCAACGTGGCGACCGCCGCCGCGACCCATGACCTCATCAGCGCCGGCGTGGACTGCGTGAAGGTCGGCATCGGCCCCGGCTCCATCTGCACCACCCGCGTGGTGGCGGGCATCGGCGTGCCGCAGATCACCGCCATCTCCGACTGCGCGGAGGAGGCCGAGAAGCACGGCATCCGCATCATCGCCGACGGCGGCATCAAGTACTCCGGCGACATCGTGAAGGCTCTGGCGGCGGGCGGCTCCTGCGTCATGCTGGGCTCCATGCTGGCGGGCACCCAGGAATCCCCCGGCGAAACCGAAATCTATCAGGGCCGCTCCTTCAAGGTGTATCGCGGCATGGGCTCCCTCGCCGCCATGGCGGAGGGCAGCAAGGACCGCTACTTCCAGGAGGGCAACAAGAAGCTGGTGCCCGAGGGCGTGGAGGGCCGCGTGCCCTACAAGGGAACCCTGGCGGACACCATCTTCCAGATGGTGGGCGGCCTCCGCTCCGGCATGGGCTACTGCGGCGCCCCCACCATTGACGCGCTGCGCAAGAACGCCGAGTTCATCCGCATCACCAGCGCGGGTCTGGCGGAGTCCCATCCCCATGACATCTCCATCACCAAGGAAGCGCCCAACTACTCCAGCAAGATCTGAGGATGCACGGAGGCCGCCGCGACAAAGCATCGCGGCGGCCTCCTGACGTTTGGGCATATCATGTTTCCGGGGGGACGGTATCGGGCGGAGCGCCGTCGTCCCCCCAGTTGAGGACGGTCTCCTGCGCGAGGTGCAGCAGCTCGGACAGGCGGGCGCGCTCCTCGTAGTTCAGCCCGGCGGGCATGGCGCGCTTAAAGGTGTGCAGGCTGGCGCTGAGCAGGAAATCGGGGGTGACATCCAGCTCGTTGCAGATCATCACCAGCGTCTCCAGACTGGGCACGCGGGTGCCGCGCTCGATGTGGCCCATGAAGGAGGCCGATATGCTCAGCTTCTCCGCCAGCTGCTCCTGGGTCATGTTCGATTCCCGGCGGATCTGGCGGATGCGCCGACCGAGATCCTCATAGTTCATTTTCATCACGGCAAGTCCCTCCGAGGACAAAGTTATCGCTTCTCTTATTATTATAGGAAAAGGACGTCGATTTTAGAACGACTTCATTGTACAAATCCTTACAGATAGAATTGCTGAAAAAAAGTGCGGCGGCAGAGCATAGAAATGTGCGCGGAAAAGGAAAGAAAATTCAATTTGGGTCTGTACTTTTGGGTGGTATCGTGCTATAATAACAGATGAAGCCCAGCCAGGTATGCAAGGTTCACTCCTCCTTTGGTTACGAACCAGACCAATCGTCGGGAACCATGGAAGCATTGAATGGCAGTTGGTATGGGTAACATCATTGAGGAGGTAATTCCACCATGTATCAGGACGAAACCCTTGTGTGCCGTGATTGCGGCAACAGCTTCGTGTTCTCTGCTTCCGAGCAGGCTTTCTTCGCCGAGAAGGGCTTCCAGAACAAGCCCAGCCGTTGCCAGGCCTGCCGCGCTGCGAAGCGTGCGGCCCAGAACGGCGGCGCTGCCCGTCAGATGTACTCCGTGATCTGCGACGGCTGCGGCCAGCCCACCGAGGTGCCCTTCCAGCCCCGTGGCGACAAGCCCGTGTACTGCCGTGAGTGCTTCAACGCTCAGCGCGCCAACCGCTACTGAGATACGCCGGTGCCCGTGAGCGAACGCTGACGGCTGCGCCGGGAGGCTGAAAGACAGTCCTTCCTCCGCCGGTTCTTCGGAATCGGCGGTTTTTTGCGCGTCCGGTACGAAAAAAGGAACCGCCGTGCGCACGGGGCGTGTGGGCGGTTCCTTGCCTGCGGGGGTTACAGCAGGTAGTGCACCAGGGACACGAAGGGGGAGAGCAGCGTGATGATGAGGTTCTTCTTTGTGTCGATTTCCAGGGGCGTCACGGTGCTGCCCGCCGGGACGCTGCCGTCCAGGGGCAGGGACTGGGCGAACATGTCGTTCATGTGCGCCTCCAGCAGGGCGTTCAGGGGCTCGCTGCGGACGGCGAGCATCATCTCCGTGTCGATGTAGGCGCTGCGCATGTCGAAGTTGAAGGAGCCGAACACGCTCAGGTCGTGGTCGATGAGCAGGGCCTTGGTGTGCATGGACGCGGGGCCCTGGAAGCTGTACAGGTCCATGCCCATGCCCAGCAGGCCCTTCATGCGCAGCAGCATGTCCGCCGAGGCGATGATGTTGTTGCCGCCCGCCCGGGAGTTGGTCAGCAGCTTCACCTCCGCCGGGGAGGAGGACAGCGCGGTCAGGTCGTCCTTCATCTGCCGGCTCAGCACCAGGTAGGGGGTCATAATCCACAGCCGCTCCTGTGCCGCGCTCATCAGCCCCGCCAGACCGTCCCACACCGCCGGGGTGGACGCGCCGGGGCGCGTGGGGTTGGTGAGCAGGACGTAGCCGTCGATGGGCACGGTTTGCGCGGCCCAGTCTACGGGCAGAAGCTGCGCCGGGTTGGCGGCGCAGTAGGCATCATAGCGAGCCTGCAGCGCCTGCCGCAGGGCATCCATGCTGTCCTGCCTCCGGCCCGGCTCCTCGGGGTAGGGCTGCGCGGCGCAGGTGTCCCACAGGCTGTCAAAGTACGACGTCACCGCGGCGGCGGGGCCGTTGACCGCGCCCTCCTCCGCCCAGACGACGATGTCCATGTCGAAGTTGTAGGCCGGATGATCCGCGTGGGTCAGGAATTCGTTGGACAGGTTGCGCCCGCCCAGCACCATCACCTGCCCGTCCGCGATGACGTACTTCTCGTGGAAGCAGGCGTTCAGCGTCCAGGGCTGAAGCAGGTTGACCCGGTTGTAGCTCCGCAGCTCGATGTTCTCGTGGGCGTTCAGCACGCGGCCCAGGTCGGTGGAAATCAGGTTGATCTCGCCGATGAGCCCGTCGATGACGATGCGCACCTTCACGCCCCTGTCCGCGGCAGCCAGCAGCGCCGAGGCGATGGTGTGCCCCGAGTCGTCGTTGGCGAGGATGTAGGTGCCCACCACCAGATCCCGCTGCGCGTTGGCGATGAGGTTCATGCGCACCGCCAGCGCCTCGTCCCCGGTGGGGAGGATGGTGGCGCGCTCACCGGCGCAGGCGGTCAGCTCCGGTGCGGGGGCGGTGCCGGAGCGCCGGGTCAGCATGGGCACAAGCGCGTAGGGCACCAGCGCGGCGGCCAGATAGACCAGCAGCAAAAGCAGCACGATCCGGCGAATCGGATGGTGTCGGCGTTGTTTCGGTTGCTTCATGGGTTCCCGTCTCCTTGTTCTTACTCTGCTTCCGGGAAAGCATAAAACATGATACCATTTTTCCATCGAAAAAGCGACTGGTAAATGCGGGATTGGAAAAATTTCCTCGTCAGCGGGTGCCGTTCAGGCGCTGGGGCGCGAGGTGGTGGTGGTGGCTCCCTGAGGGGCCCGTTTTTGCCTTGACAACGCAGGGTGCACCCTTTATAATAAGAGGAGGAAACACGCGCAAGCCGCGTGGAGGCCGTTCCGGTATGTGATTGATGATGAAATGAGGTAGAACGAAATGAAGTATGTACTGGGCGTAGACCTGGGCACGTCGGGCACCAAAACGGTGCTGTTCGATCAGGAGGGCCACGGCATCTGCTCCTGCACGGTGGAATATCCCATGTACCAGCCGCAGAACGGCTGGGCGGAGCAGGATCCGCAGGACTGGGCCAACGCCGCTGTGACCACCATCCGCACCGTGCTGGAAAAGAGCGGCGTGGATCGGGAGGACGTGGTGAGCCTGGGCATCTCCGGTCAGATGCACGGTCTGGTGATGCTCGATGAGCAGGGGCAGGTGCTGCGCCGCTCCATCATCTGGTGCGACCAGCGCACCCAGGCCGAGTGCGACGAGATTCACGCCCGGGTGGGCCGCGAAAAGCTGATCGCCATCACCGCCAACCCCGCCCTGACCGGCTTCACCCTGTCCAAGGTGCTGTGGGTGCGCAACCATGAGCCGGAAATCTATGCCAAGTGCCGCCACATCCTCCTGCCCAAGGACTATGTGCGCTATGTGCTGACCGGCGACTACGCCACCGAGGTGTCCGACGCCTCCGGCATGCAGATGCTGGATGTGCCCAACCGCTGCTGGAGCGATGAGCTGCTGGGCATCCTGGACATCGACAGGAGCCTGCTGGCGAAGGTCTACGAGAGCTGCGAGGTCACCGGGCATATCTCCGAGCAGGCGGCGGCCCTGACCGGCCTGTCCCCGAAGACGCTTGTGGTCGGCGGCGCTGGCGACAACGCGGCGGCGGCGGTGGGCACCGGCGTGGTCGAGGACGGCAAGGCCTTCACCACCATCGGCACCAGCGGCGTGGTGTTCGCCCACACCGACAAGCTCGCCATCGACCCCCAGGGCCGCGTGCACACCTTCTGCTGCGCCGTGCCGGGCGCGTGGCACGTGATGGGCGTGACCCAGGCGGCGGGCCTGAGCCTGAAGTGGTACCGCGACACCTTCTGCGACGCGGAGAAGCAGGCCGCCCAGCAGATGGGCGTGGATCCCTACGACCTGATGAATAAGGAGGCCGCCCAGAGCCCCATCGGCGCCAACAAGCTGATCTACGCCCCGTACCTGATGGGCGAGCGCACCCCGCATCTGGACGCGGACTGCCGCGGCATGTTCTTCGGCCTGAGCGCCATGCACACCCGCCGCGACCTGCTCCGCGCCGTGATGGAGGGCGTGAGCTACTCCCTGCGGGACTGCCTGGGCGTGCTGAACGAGATGGGCGTGGCCCCTGAGCAGATGCTGGCCTGCGGCGGCGGCGGCAAGAGCCCCCTGTGGCGGCAGATGCTGGCGGACGTGTTCAACTGCCCCGTGGCGACCACCGTCAACACCGAGGGCCCCGCGCTGGGCGTGGCGATTCTGGCGGGCGTGGGCGCCGGGCTGTACAGCAGCGTGCCCGAGGCCTGCCGCGCCATGATCCACGTGAACCCCGCGCAGCAGCCCATCGCGGAGAACGTGCCGCAGTACGCAAAGGTGTACGAGGTGTTCCGGAAGCTGTACCCCGCCAACCGGGACATCTTCAAGGCGCTGGGCCAGCTGTAAGCGGCTCCATCCCCCAAAGACAGCACAGGAGGGCAGGCATGACCTGCTCTCCTTTTGGCTGCGCCGGGGCGGTGGGCATCGTCTGCCCGCGACAAAGAAATTCCCCCGGCCGTCGCACAACAGCCGGGGGAAAGTGTGTTATGGATCAGGTGTGAAGGGGCAGGGGGCTCAGGCCTCCTCGACCGTCTTCATCTTCGGCAGAGAGCGCTGCACATTGCCGCTGCGCAGGCAACGGGTGCACACGTTCATGCGCTTGTTTGCACCGTTCACGACCACATGCACGCTCTGCACATTGGGCGCCCAGGTGGTGTGGGTCTTACGGTTGGAGTGGCTGACGTTGTTGCCGTTCAGCGTGCCCTTTCCGCAGATCTCGCAATACTTACCCATGTGAATCCACCTCCTTGTTGGAGTACACACACATCAAAGCCTGCTTATTATACCATGCCGGGCGCGAAATTACAAGCGCTTTTTGCACATTTTCGGAGAAATCCCCGGGGAAATCCGCGCGGGGCAGGGCGCGGGGGCCCTTCAGGAGAACATCCGCTCCAGCTCCTCGTACTTTTCGTGGGTGATGAGCGCGTCGTGGTCGGTGCCGTTCAGGCGCACCACGTACGTCCAGCGCCCGTAGGGGGTGATGGCGCTGATCTGGTTCAGGTTGATGATGTAGCTCTTGTGGCAGCGGAAGAACACCTGCGGGTCGAGCCGGGCCTCCGTTTCGCCCAGGGAGTCGCTGGTCACGTACCGACCGCCGCCGGTGGTGTAGATGACGGTGCTGCGCTCCTCCCGCTGCACCAGCAGGATGTCCGACATGCTCACGAAGCTCACGCCCTCCCGGTGGCGCAGCATCAGCCGCCCGGCAGCCACCCGGGGCGCGGCGGCGCGGGGCAGGGCGGGCAGGGGCTCGTCACCGCCGGCGCGGATGAGCCGGTCGCGGGCCCGCTCCAGGGTCTGCATCACCCGGTCCACCCTGAAGGGCTTGATGAGGTAGTCGAAGGCGTACACCTCGAAGGCATCGCCCATGTACTGGTCGTGGGCCGTGGCGAAGATCAGGATGATGCCGGGATCCATGTCCTGAATCTGCCGGGCGCACTCCACGCCGGTCTTGCCGGGCATCTCCACGTCCAGAAACACGACCTGCGGGCGGTGCTCCTCCACCAGCTGCAGCAGCTCGTTGCCGTCCTCGGCCTCGCCCACCAGCACAAAGCCCTCCACGCGCTCGATCATCTTGCGCTCGATGAGGCGCATACCGGGCTCGTCGTCGGCGATGATGACACGGATTTCGTTCATAGGGGTCTCCTCCGTATGGCAGTTTCGTTCTTGTCTACTTCGCCGCCCGGGGGGCAATCTCCTGTCTCCCCTCGCGGACAGCATGGAAAAAGGCGGAGAGCGCACACTCTCCGCCGGGGGTTACCTGCGCTGCCTTTCGCAGGGCCGCCGCAGAATCTCCTGCATCACGACCGCCTTCACCATCTCGTCCCCCGTCCAGCTCAGGGAAAGGGGCGCGGGGGCGGGCTGGGGCGGGGCGGGACGCGGGGCGACCATGCAGGGCTCGCGCTGGGGCGTCAGCTCCTCCTCGTGGCAGGGGTCGAAGCCCTCGCCGGTTGACGCGTTCATGCTGCCGGAGAAGATGTCCGGCGTGTGGGGCGTGACCGCGACCTGGGGCTGCAGCTCATGCACGTGGGGCGCGGGGGTGTGGGGTACCTCCCCCTGCATGGGGGGCGGGGCCTCTGCCGGGGCCGGGGCGGAGGCCGCAGCGGTGACCGCCGCAGGCCGCGCCGGCTGCCGGGCCGTCTGCCCGCTCGCCTTCTTCTTCTTGTTCGACTTGGCAGCCAGGCCGATCAGGGAGACGACCACCACGAGGATGGCGAACAGATCATCCACGAACCATCACTTCCTTCCTGAGGATCAGGCAGCCGCCGGGCTTACTTCTTCACCTCGGGGGTGGTGGACTGGGGCGCGGACGCCTTGGCGATGGACTCGCGCATCTCGGTGTCCGCCATGGTGTTCTTCATCTGGTAGTAGTCCATGACGCCCATCTTGCCGCTGCGCAGGGCATCCGCCATCGCCAGGGGCACCTGGGCCTCGGCCTCGACCACCTTGGCGCGCATCTCCTGCACGGCGGCCTTCATCTCCTGCTCGTGGGCGACAGCCATGGCGCGGCGCTCCTCGGCCTTCGCCTGCGCGATGCGGCGGTCGGCCTCGGCCTGGTCCATCATCAGCTGGGCGCCGATGTTGCGGCCCACGTCCACGTCCGCGATGTCGATGGACAGAATCTCGTAGGCGGTGCCGGCGTCCAGACCCTTGTTCAGCACGGTGCGGCTGATCAGGTCGGGGTTCTCCAGCACGGCCTTGTGGCTCTCGGAGGAGCCGACGGTGGTGACGATGCCCTCGCCGACGCGGGCGATGATGGTCTCCTCGCCGGCGCCGCCCACCAGGCGGGAGATGTTGGCGCGCACGGTCACGCGGGCCTTGGCGCGCAGCTCGATGCCGTCCTTGGCGATGGCGGCGACCACGGGGGTCTCGATGACCTTGGGCGTGACGGACATCTGCACGGCCTCGAACACGTCGCGGCCCGCCAGGTCGATGGCGCAGGCCTTCTCGAAGGGCAGCTCGATGTTGGCGCGCTGCGCGGCGATCAGGGCGTTGATGACCCGGTCGATGTTGCCGCCCGCCAGGAAGTGGGTCTCCAGCTTGCTGATGTTCAGGTCAAGGCCGGCCTTGGTGGCCTTGATGAGCGGATAGACCAGCCGGGCGGGCGAGATGCCGCGCAGCCGCATGCCGATCAGGGAGCCGAAGGACACGTGCACGCCGCTGACCAGCGCCTTGAACCACATGCCGATCGGCACGAACCGCAGGAACACCGCCAGCACCACGATGGCAATGATGACCGCAAAGAGAATCAGAAACAGTTCCTCACCCATGGATACAACCTCCTTTTTCGCTATCACATCCGTCCCCGGCGGGACGGCAGATTACACGCTCCGCACCAGAATGCGGCTGCCCTCCACCCGGACGATCCGAACCCGGGTGCCGGGCTGAATGTACTCGCCCTCGCTGACCACGTTCAGCTTCACGTCGTCAAACTCCGCCATGCCCGTGGGGCGCAGCACGGTGGTGGCGATGCCCTCCAGCCCCAGGAAGGACTCCATGTCATCGGAGGAGCGATAGCCCTCCTCGGTGGATTCCCGCTCCTTGAGGATCATCTTGCTCCTGCTCAGCCGGCCCTTGGCGGCGCTGCGCAGCGAGAAGGAGATGGCGATGGCGAGCAGGGACAGGATGATCAGCGTCATGCCCAGGGCCGCCAGAGGCCCCACGTTGAACCAGCACAGCACCACGGCGACGATCTCCATCACCACCCCGGCGATGCCCGGCAGACCGAAGCCGGGCATAAACGCCTCCAGCACCAGCATGCCGATGCCGCCCACGAAGCAGATCAGCATGGGCAGGTTGCCCGCGATAAACTCCAGCACGTTCATCAGATACACTCCTTTTCCGGGGTCAGGGGGGCTGACCCGCGTCTCCCGGCCCGGCGCCGGGAACATGGCTTGTGACAAGATGGAGTATAGCACATCTTCCCGGACTTCGCCATCGGTTCTGCTTCAATGATACAGTTTCGCGTCTGAATTGTCAAGGCGGCGCGGGGCGGCGGGGATTGTAAAAAATGCGCAAAGGCAGTACAATGGAAGGGAACAAAGTCGGCCTGTGATTCGTCTGACAGAGCAGGCGGGAACAGGCGGAAAGCGAGGCTTTGCAGAATGACGAACGAAATCCTGCTGCAGCGGGCCAGAAACGGGGATCCGGAGGCCTTCGGGGAGCTGATGCGGCCCCACGAGGCGCTGGTCTGGCGCGTCTGCTGGCACTACATGGAGAACCGCGAGGACGCCCGGGACGCGTCCCAGGAGGTCATGCTCAAGGCGTGGCGCAGCCTGGGCCGCTTCCGGGGGGACGCGGGGCTGGAGACCTGGCTGTACAGCATCTGCCGGAGCGTGTGCACCGACGCGCTGCGCCGCAGAAGGCTGCGGCAGGGGGAATCGGTGGAGGAAATGGTCGAGCGCGGCCTCGACGTGCCGGAGGAGGGCCCCGGCGTGGAGGAGCAGCTGCAGCAGCAGGAGCGCCGCGATACCCTGCGCGCCGCCCTGCGCCTGCTGCCCGAGGATATGCGCACCGCACTGCTGCTCAGCGCTGCAGAGCAGCGCAGCTACGAGGAGATCGCCCGGATCATGGACGTCAGCGTGGGCACGGTCAAGAGCCGCATCAGCCGCGGACGGAAAAAGCTGACGGAAATCCTCCGGGAATGGGAACAATCCGGGGCGCCATGCGTCCAACAGAGCGAAAGGAGGGCACGGGGATGAAGGATCAGCAGGAACATGTCCTCCTGAAGGAGCTGCCTGCGCTCAGGGATGAGGTTCCCCCCATGCCGGAGGGATTCCATGAGGGCTGGCTGCAGCTGGTGAGGGAGGACGCAGCCATGATGGAAGAAAAGCAGAGCACGAGACAGCAGGGGCGCCCGGGCCGCTTCGCCGGCCTGAAGCGCCTGGCGGCGGTGGCGGCGGCGGTGGTGTTCGTGGTGGGCGGCACGGCCCTGACCCGGGACTACCTGCCCGGCAAAACCGGCAACACCGCCGCGACCGGCGGCATGACGCGCATGGCCTATGAGGCGGACTACGACGGGGGTTACATCGGGGACTACAACGCGACCTACGACAGCTACGGCTACGGCGGCGCGGGCGGCAGCAGCCTGATGATGGCGAAGGCCACCGCTAATGAGGTCGGCACCCTGTCCGCCATGGACGAGGGCGCTGTGGACACACAGGCGCAGGAGAGCAAGATCATCCGCACCGCCAGCCTGACCATCGCCACCAAGACCTATGACGAGAGCCTGGCGCTGCTGCGGCAGCTGTGCGGGGACGCGGGCGGCTGGGTGTCCTGGTCGTCCGAGAGCACGGGCAGCACCGGGCTGCGCAGCGCCAGCCTGACCCTGCGGATTCCCGCGGCGCAGCTGGACGCCTTCCTGGAGGGCACCGGCGGCGCGGGCCGGGTGACCTACCGCTCCGAGACCGCCGACGATGTGTCCGACAGCTACTACGACACCGCCGCCCGGCTGGAGACGCAGAAGGCGCTGATGGCGCGGCTGCGGGCGCTGGTGACCGACGCGGCGAGCCTGTCCGACCTGCTGGAATTGGAGAGCCAGATCGCCGACACCCAGTACCAGATCGACCGGCTGACCGCCAGTCTGCAGTCCACCGACCGGCAGGTGGACTACGCCACCGTGGACATCTCCCTCCGGGAGGAGCGAGCGGCGGACGACATCACCAACCCGGAGATGGGCTTCGGGGAGCGCCTGCTCAGCGCCCTGCGTGCGGGCTGGGAGAGCTTCGTGTCCTTCGTGAGCGACATGGCGGTGTTCCTGGTGGCGGCGCTGCCCTTCCTGGCGGTGGTGGCGGCGGTGGTCATCGGGTGGCGCGTGTGGCGCAGACGCAGGCGCGGATAGTGGAAGCCGTGCCCCCCAAAACCTGA
The DNA here is from genome assembly GCA_016295665.1 of Clostridia bacterium. Lineage (GTDB taxonomy): Bacteria > Bacillota > Clostridia > Christensenellales > Aristaeellaceae > HGM11604. The sequence goes on along the minus strand of JAEDKS010000006.1, from coordinate 5,216 downwards.
AAAGCACCCGTTCGGGGCCATCGTGTCCCGGGCGGGTGCCCTTTTTGGGCGCGGGGCGGGGCGTTTCCTATGGCGGGCTATCGGGAAAACCGAACAAGAAAAGTGCTGTACGAGCCGGGCAATCCCTGTTATAATGGAGGGAGAAGCAAGGCGCCGGAGGTGTGGCATGGCGACGGTGGTGGACGAGGCCCTGCGCTATCTGGGCGCGGCGGGGGCCGGGGGTCAGCTGCGGCAGGACATGGCGGAGCTGGCGGAGATGCTGGGGGAGACCTGCGCGCCCCGGCACGTGTACCGGGAGGCGACGGTGCGAAGGAAGGCGGAGGGCGTGTGGCTGGAGGAGGCCGGCCTGCTGCTGACCGGGCGCACGGCGGCGGTGATGCTGGAGAGCAGCGACCGGGCGGCGGTGCTGGTCTGCACCCTCGGGGCCCGGTTCGACGCGCTGCTGCGGCAGTGGCAGGCCCGGGATATGGCCCGGGCCGTGATGCTGGACGCCTGCGGCAGCGCCTGGGTCGAGGCGGGCTGCGACGCGGCGGAGGAGACCATCCGGGCGGCCCATCCGGGGCTGTACCTGACCGACCGGTTCAGCCCGGGGTACGGCGATCTGCCCCTTGAGCTGCAGCCGGGGCTGCTGGCGTTCACGGACGCGGGGCGGCGGCTGGGGGTCACGGCCTCCGGGAGCCTGCTGATGAACCCGGTCAAGACGGTGACGGCGGTGATCGGCCTGTCCGGCACGATGCAGCGGGCGAGGATTCGCGGCTGCGAGGGATGTATGATGAAGGCGCGATGCGCGCTGCGAAAGCGGGGGGATTCCTGTGGCACTTGATTTTTCCGGCCTGCTGCTGCTGGACGGCGCCAGCGGCACCATGTACCAGCAGCAGGGCTTGAAGCCCGGCGAGCTGCCGGAGATGCTGAACCTGCAGCGGCCTGAACTGGTGGAGCGGGTGGCCCGGGCCTATGTGGAGGCGGGCAGCCAGGTGATCTGCACCAACACCTTCGGCGTCAACCGCCGGAAGCTGGCGGGGAGCGGACACCGGGTCAGCGAGGTGGTGCTGGCGGCGGTCACCATCGCCCGGCGGGCCGCCGGGGACAGCGCCCGGGTGGCGCTGGACGTGGGGCCGCTGGGGGAGCTCTTGGAGCCCATGGGCTCCCTGACCTTCGAGGCGGCGTACGACCTGTTCGCGGAGGTCATGGAGGCCGGGGAGCGCGCCGGCGCTGACCTGATTCTCATCGAGACCATGACCGACCTGTACGAGACCCGGGCGGCGCTGCTGGCGGCGAAGGAAAGGACTTCGCTTCCCGTCCTCGTGTCCATGAGCTTTGACGAGACGGGCCGCACCTTCACCGGCTGCACCGTGGCCTCCATGGCCCGGACGCTGGAGGGGCTGGGCGCGGACGCGGTGGGCGTGAACTGCTCCGTGGGGCCGGACAGCCTGCGGGACATCATCGCGGAGATGAGCCGCGCCACCCGTCTGCCCATCATCGCCAAGCCCAACGCGGGCCTGCCTGACCCGTCGGACGGGCACTACAGCCTGGGCGCGGAGGACTTCGCCCGGGCCATGGCACGGCTGGTGGAGGCGGGGGCCACGATCATCGGCGGCTGCTGCGGCACGAGCCCCGACTACATCCGGGCGCTGAGGGCGGCGGTGAAGGGCATGGGGCCCGCGCCCCGGCACTACGAGGCCATCAGCTTCGTCTGCACCCCCACCCTGCCCCTGCCCATCACCGGCGTCAGGCCCATCGGCGAGCGCATCAACCCCACGGGCAAGAAGCGCCTGCAGCAGGCCCTGCTGGCGGGGGATCTGGACTACGTGACCGGGCTGGCCCTGCAGCAGAAGGACGCGGGCGCCGCCATCCTGGACGTGAACGTGGGCTACCCCGGCGTGGACGAGGTGGCGCTGCTGCCCCGGGTGGTCAAGCACCTGCAGGCCGTCATCGACCTGCCCCTGCAGCTGGACAGCGTGAACCCCGACGCGCTGGAGGCGGCGCTGAGGGTGTACAACGGCAAGCCCGCCGTGAATTCGGTGAACGGCGACGAGAAGAACATGGCCCGCATCCTGCCGCTGGTGAAGAAGTACGGCGCGGCGGTGGTGGGGCTGGCGATGGACGAAAAGGGCCTGCCCGCAAGCTGCGGGGAGCGGCTGGACATCGCCCGGCGCATCCTGGAGCGGGCCCGGGCCTGCGGCATCCCCAAAGAGGACGTGTGGATAGACTGCCTGACCCTCACCGTGTCCGCGCAGCAGAAGCAGGCGGCGGAGACGCTGGAGGCCCTGCGCCGCGTCCGGGAGGAGCTGGGGCTGCAGACCGTGCTGGGGGTGAGCAACATCTCCTTCGGCCTGCCCAACCGGGTGCTCATGACCCAGACCTTCCTGACCCAGGCCATGGCGGCGGGGCTGACGCTGCCCATCATCAACCCCAACCAGCGGGAGATCATGGACGCCATCGCGGCCCACCGGGTGCTCAGCGGCGAGGACGTGGACAGCCGGGACTACGTGGCCCGCTTCGCGACCGCCCCCGGGGAGCCGAAGGCCGCCGCCACCGCTCCCGCCGCCGCGACCATGACCCTGCGGGAGGCCATCATCCGGGGCCTGCGGGCCGAGGCCGGGGCGCTGGCGAAGGCGGCGCTGGGGACTGTCAGCGGCCTTGCGCTGGTGGAGGAGCAGCTCATTCCCGCGCTGGATCAGGTGGGCGCGGACTACGAGCGGGGCGCGGTGTTCCTGCCCCAGCTGCTCTCGGCGGCCCAGGCGGCGCAGGCCGTGTTCGCGGAGGTGAAGGAGGCCATGACCTCCGGCGGGGACAGGCCCGTGGTGCGGGGACGGCTCATTTTGGCGACGGTCAGGGGCGACATTCACGACATCGGCAAGAACATCGTCAAGACCGTGCTGGAGAACTACGGCTACGAGGTGCTCGACCTGGGGCGGGACGTGCCCCCGGAGACCATCGCCGAGACGGCGGTGCGGGAGGGCATCCGGCTGGTGGGGCTCTCGGCGCTGATGACCACCACCCTCCCCGCCATGGAGGAGACTGTCCGGCTGCTGCGCCAGCTGCCCGAGCCGCCGGTGACGCTGGTGGGCGGCGCGGTGGTCACGGAGGAATACGCCCGGCGCATGGGCGCCGACTACTACGCAAAGGATGCCCGGGCCGCGGTGGAGGTGGCCCGGCGGGTGTTCGGATAATCGACGAGCAAAGGAGCGAGGACAATGCTGCTGATTCAGGGCGGGCTGGTTCGGCCCGTGACGGGCGAGGACATTCCCGGCGGACAGGTGCTGGTGGACGGGGGCCGCATTGTGGCGGTGGGAGCGCGGGTGGAGGCCCCGGCGGGCTGCCCGGTGCTGGATGCCGCCGGATGCCTGGTGACCCCCGGGCTCATCGACGCCCACACCCACATCGGCCTGCACGAGGAGGCCGTGCGCTGGGAGGGACAGGACTACAACGAGGTGTCCAGTCCCGTGACCCCCGGGATGCGGGCCATCGACGCCATCAACCCCATGGACGAGGCGTTCCGGCATGCCGTGGCGGGGGGCGTGACCTGCGCGGTCACCGGCCCCGGCTCCGCCAACGTGATCGGCGGCACCTTCGTCGCCATCAAGCTGCACGGGCGGCGGGTGGATGACATGGTGCTCCGGGATCCGGTCGCCATGAAGGTGGCCTTCGGCGAGAACCCCAAGGGCTGCTACGGGCAGAACGGCAAGAAGGCCCCCAACACCCGCATGGCGGTGGCGGCGCTGCTGCGGCAGACGCTGGCGAGGGCGAAGCGCTACGCGGCGGACATCGAGGCCGCCGAGGGAGACAGCGGCAAGGTGCGCCCCTACGACTTCGACCTGGAGGCCATGCTGCCGGTCATCCGGCGGGAGATTCCGCTGAAGGTGCACGCCCACCGGGCGGACGACATCCTGACGGCCCTGCGCATCGCCCACGAGTTCGACGTGGACGTGACGCTGGATCACGTGACCGAGGGCCACCTCATCGCGGACATTTTGGCGGAGGAGGGCCGGCCCGTGCTGGTGGGCCCGAGCCTTGGCAGCAAGAGCAAGTTTGAGCTGAAGGAAAAGACCTTCGCCACCCCCGGCGTGCTGCACCGGGCGGGGCTGGAGGTCTGCATCATCACCGATGCGCCGGTGATTCCGCTGTGCTACCTGCCCCTGTGCGCGGGGCTGGCGGTGAAGGAGGGGCTCGACGAGCGGGCCGCCTGGCGGGCCATCACCATCAACCCGGCGCGGGTGGCGGGCATCGACGGGCGGGTCGGGTCGCTGGAGCCGGGGAAGGACGCGGACATCGCCATCTTCGAGGGCGATCCCCTGCGGGACGTGCAGTGCCGCACCCGGCAGGTGCTCATCGGCGGCGAGGCGATGCTGTGATGGAGATCATCGCGCGCATCCGCAACGACTTCACCGGCAAGTTCGGCGTGCCCCGGCAGAGCGGGCTGGTGGAGGAGGTGCTGTCCACCATCGTGTTTGAGCCGCCCTACCGGGTGCCCGAGGCATTGCGGGGCATGGAGGGCTGGTCGCACCTGTGGCTCATCTGGCAGTTCCACCGCGCGGTGCGGCCCGGCTGGTCGCCCACGGTGCGTCCGCCCCGGCTGGGCGGCAACGAGCGGGTGGGCGTGTTTGCCACGCGCTCTCCCTTCCGGCCCAACGCCATCGGCCTGAGCTGCGTGCGGCTTGTGGCGGTGCGGGAGGAGCCGGGGCTGGGCCATGTGCTGGTGGTGGCGGGGGCCGATTTGATGGACGGCACGCCGATTCTGGACATCAAGCCCTACGTGCCCTATGCCGACTGCCGTCCCGAGGCCACGGGCGGCTTCACGGACGATACCCAAAAGCGCACCGTGCGGGTCGAATGCCCACCCGAGCTGCTGGAAAAGCTGCCGGAGGGGAGCCGGGCGGCGCTTTTGGGCGTGCTGCGGGAGGACCCCCGACCGGCCTATCAGGACGACCCGGAGCGGGTGTACGGCTTCCCCTTCGCGGGGCATGAGGTGCGCTTCCGGGTGGCGGAGGGCGTGCTGCGGGTGCTGGAGGTGGAGTGATGCGGGCTGTGGATTTCCGGGCCTGCAGGGCTGTTTTCAGCGCCTGTAAGGGCGGGTGCGCTACGGATAGCTGGAACGGGTGCAGGATGCTCAGAGACGCAAATAGACCCCTTTACGGGCATTCAGAAGAATTGGAATCGGCTCGTGCGGGCGCACGGGCGGGAAGGAGCGGAACATGGAGATGAAGGATACAAGA
>JAEDKS010000145.1 GCA_016295665.1 Clostridia bacterium | reverse complement strand
GAAACGCGAATGCTGTTTTCCAGGCCGGAAAGGGGCCCTGCAGGCGCTCTGCCGGTGGGGATGGGAGAATGCAAGGGGCGGGGGTGCAGGCGCTCACAGGGGCATTTGGAGGGCTTTACGGAGATGCGCCGGCCCGGCAGCCTCCCGCGCACGCAAAAAGGCCAGGCAACAACCGTGCCTGACCGCGTGTGGCGGAGATGGAGGGATTCGAACCCCCGTGCCGTTGCCGGCAAACTGATTTCGAGTCAGCCCCGTTATGACCGCTTCGATACATCTCCATCGGAAGGTGCCTGCCGCGCCGCTTCCGGGGCGCTTCGGCCCATACATGATACCACAAAAGCGTTGCGATTGCAAGAGAAAAATGGTATAATACCCGGGCAAGCAAAAACGCACGAAGGAGGGAGCCCCCATGGCCTTTACGCACCTGCATCTGCACACGGAGTACAGCCTGCTGGACGGTGCCTGCCGCATCCCGAAGCTGGTGAAGCGCCTCAAGGCGCTGGGCATGACCAGCTGCGCCATCACCGACCACGGCGTCATGTACGGCGTCATCGACTTCTATCAGGCGATGACGGACGCGGGCATCAAGCCCATCATCGGCTGCGAGGTCTACGTGTGCCGCAACCGGCTGGACAAGAGCGTGGCGGGCCGGGAAACGAGCCACCTGATCCTGCTGTGCGAGAACAACACCGGCTACCAGAACCTGATGTACCTGTGCTCCGAGGGCTTCGTGAACGGGTACTACTACCGCCCCCGCATCGACTATGACCTGATCGAGCAGCATCACGAGGGGCTGATCTGCCTGTCCGCGTGCCTCTCCGGCGACCTGCCCAAGCTCCTGCTTCAGGAGCAGTACGAGCAGGCCCGGGCCTACGTGCGCCGGATGCAGGGCATCTTCGGGGAGGAGAACTTCTATATCGAGATCATGGATCACGGCATCCGGGAGGAGAAGATCGTCCTCCCCCGGCTGATCCGCCTCGCCCGGGAGATGAACGTGCCCCTGGTCGCCACCAACGACTGCCACTATCTGGAGGAGGGGGACGCGGACGCGCAGGAGGTGCTCATGTGCATCCAGACGGGCAAGACCCTCGGGGACGCCACCCGCATGCGCATGGAGACCCGGCAGCTCTACGTCAAGAGCGAGGAGGAGATGCTCGACCTGTTCCGCGCCTGCCCGGAGGCCGTGGATCGGACGGAGGAGATCGCCCGGCGCTGCAACGTGACCTTCGAGTTCGGCAAGACGCGCCTGCCCCGCTACCCCGTGCCCGAGGGCGAGACCTCCTGGAGCATGCTCAACCGCCTGTGCCGGGAGGGCATGGCCCGGCTCTACCCGGGGGCGAAGGAGGGTGACGAGCCCTACACCCGCCTGGAATACGAGCTGCAGACCATTCAGACCATGGGCTTCGTGGACTACTTCCTGATCGTGTGGGACTTCATCCACTACGCCAAGTCCCAGGGCATCATGGTGGGCCCGGGGCGCGGCAGCGGCGCCGGCTCCATCGTGGCGTACAGCCTCGGCATCACCATGCTGGATCCCCTGCGGTACCAGCTGCTGTTCGAGCGCTTCCTGAACCCGGAGCGCGTCACCATGCCCGACATCGACGTGGACTTCTGCTACGAGCGCCGGCAGGAGGTCATCGACTACGTGGCCCGGAAGTACGGCGCCGACCACGTGTGCCAGATCATCACCTTCGGCACCATGGCGGCAAAGGCTGCCATCCGGGACGTGGGCCGCGTGCTGGGCATGACCTATCAGGATACGGACGTGGTGGCGAAGGCCGTGCCCTTCGAGCTGGGCATGACGCTGGAGAAGGCCCTGAAGCTCAGCCCCCAGCTGTACCACATGTACGAGGAGCGCCCGGAGGTGCAGCGGCTCATCAACACCGCCATGACGCTGGAGGGCATGCCCCGCAACGCCTCCACCCACGCGGCGGGCGTGCTCATCACGGGCAGGCCGGTCACCGAGTACGTGCCCGTGCAGCGCAACGACGACGTGATCACCACCCAGTACCCCAAGGACACCATCGAGCACCTGGGCCTGCTGAAAATGGACTTTTTGGGGCTGCGCACCCTGACGGTGATCCGGGACACCCTCGACATGATGCGCATGGAGGGCATCGAGATGCGCCCGGAGGACATCCCGCTGGACGACCCGAGCGTCTACGCCATGATCTCCGAGGGCGACACGGACGGCGTGTTCCAGCTGGAGGGCTCCGGCATGCGCTCCTTCCTGACCAACATGAAGCCCGCCTGCTTTGAGGACATCATCGCCGCCATCAGCCTGTACCGCCCCGGCCCCATGGAGTCCATTCCCCGCTACATTCAGGGCAAGCAGGACCCCTCCAGCGTGCGCTATGCCACGGAGCTTCTGCGCCCGATTCTGGATGTGACCTACGGCTGCATGGTGTATCAGGAGCAGGTCATGCAGATCGTGCGCGACCTGGCGGGCTACTCCTACGGGCGCTCCGACCTGGTGCGCCGCGCCATGGCGAAGAAGAAGCACGCCGTGATGGAGAAGGAGCGGGAGTACTTCGTGCACGGGCAGGTGGACGAGCAGGGCAACGTGCTGATTCCCGGCTGTGTGCGCAACGGCGTGCCGGAGGACGTGGCGAACGGCATCTACGACGAGATGATCTCCTTCGCCTCCTACGCCTTCAACAAGTCCCACGCCGCCGCCTACGGTGTGGTGACCATGCAGACGGCCTGGCTGAAGAAGCACCACCCCGTGCCCTACATGGCAGCCATCATCAACAGCGTGTTCGGGCACCCGGGCAAGGTGGCGGCCTACATCCAGTACTGCCGCAACCGGGACATCCCGGTGCTGGCGCCGGACATCAACCACTCGGTCTGGAAGTTCACCACCCTGAGGACGCCGGACGGGCGACCGGGCATCCTGTTCGGGCTGGGGGCCATCAAGAGCGTGGGCGAGAACGCGGTCGCCGCCATCGTCCGGGAGCGGGAGAAGGGCCCCTTCCGGGACATCTTCGACTTCTGCGAGCGCATCGACACCGCCGAGTGCAACAAGCGCGTGGTGGACAGCCTGATCCGGGTGGGCGCCTTCGACTGCACCGGCGCGAAGCGGGCGCAGATGCTGCACGTCTACGAGCCGGAGCTGGACGCCAACGCCAACCGCCGCAAGCAGAACGTGGACGGACAGCTGAGCTTGTTTGACCTGTCCTTTGGTGAGGACAGCACACCGATGCTCACCCGGCCCCGGGTGCTGCCCAACCTGCCGGAGCTGCCCCCCAGGCACATGCTCGCCATGGAGAAGGAGATGAGCGGCGTCTACATCACCGGGCATCCGCTGGACGCGTACCGGGAGAAGCTGCGCCGCTTCCCCTTCTCCACCGCCGATCTGGAGGGGCTGGAGGAGCAGGAGGATCACGGCATGTCCCTGGACGGGCGGTTCGTGGAGATGGCGGGCATCCTGACCGAGGTGCGGGGCAGGGCCACCAAGAAGGGGGCCTACATGGGCTTCATCACGCTGGAGGATCTGTCGGGGCAGATTGAGGGCCTCGTGTTCCCCCGGGTGTTTGAGCGGTATCAGGGCATCATCGCCGCGGACGACATCGTGGTGCTCTCCGGCAAGCTGTCCATCCGCGAGGAGGAAGCGCCCAAGCTGCTGGTGGATCGGGTGGTGCCGCTGGAGGACTGGCATGACCCGTCCCAGCCGCCCCCCGCCCCGCCCCCCGCCCCGGCGCTGACCGATGCGCAGCTGGCGGCCCAGTCCCCCCGGAAGCTGTACGTCAAGCTCGCCCGGGCGGTGATGAACGAATGCGTGCACGTGCTGTCCCTGCATCCCGGCAGCGTGCCGGTCTACGTGCACATCCCGCAGGAGCATCTGACCTTCCTGGCGCCGCGCCGCAGCTGGACGGATGCCTCCGACCGGTGCCTGGCGCAGCTGAGGGAGATCTTTGGCGAGGAGCATGTGAAGCTGGTCTGCAAGGAGCAGCCCGCGGAACAGACAAAGGAACAAACAAAGGAGGAACGCCCTCATGAATGAGGAAAAGAAAAACGGCCCCGCCCGGCTGGGGGAGATCGTCCGGTTCGTGGTGACCGGCGGCGTGTGCTTTGTGGTGGAGTTCGTGGTGCTGGTGCTGCTGGTGGATGCCCTCCATCTGGACACCCTCGTCGCCACGCCGCTGGCCTTTCTGGTGTCGGTCGCGGTCAACTACCTGATGTGCATGGCCTGGGTGTTTCAGGGCACGAAGGATGCCGGCGCCGCCGCCAAGGTGGGCTTTCTGGTCACCAGCGTCATCGGGCTGCTGCTCAACGAGCTGCTGATGCTGCTCCTCCGGGTCACGCTGGGCGAGACGACGGCGCTGTTCACCGTCTTTGGCTTCACCGTCACCATGTACATGCTCAACAAGTGCCTGGCGACGCTGATCGTGATGGTCTGGAACTACTTCACCAAGCGGGCGGTGCTCAGCAGCGGCGCCATCCGCCGCCTGACCGAGAAGCTGCTGCGCAGATAAGCAAGGAGGATTCTATGCGGCCTGTCATTTTCTTCGACTGGGACGGTACCCTGGCGGACAGCATGCCCATCTGCATCGGTGAATGCCGCATGGCGCTGAAGGCCCTGGGCCTCCCCGACCAGCCCGACGAGGTCATCCGGCGCTGCAACGGCCCCACCAACGAGGAGGGCTGCGCGATTCTGAACGTGCCGGAGGATTTGCGGGAGGAGTTCGTGCAGGTACGGCTGGCGTCGGGCCTGTCGCTGGTGCCCACGCTGCAGCGGCTGTTCCCCGGCGTCCGGGAGATGCTGGAGACCCTGCGCGGGAGGGCGCAGCTGGTCATCGTCAGCAACGGCCTGAGCGTGTATCTGGAAAAGAGCCTGCACACCCTGCAGCTGGAGGGCGTGTTCGACCGGGTGCAGGGCCACCTCCCCGGCAGAACCAAGGCCGAGCTGCTGGGCGACCTGCTCCGGGACATGCGGCCCGAGCGCGCCATCATGGTGGGCGACCGGCTGGGCGACATCCTCTCCGGCAAGGCCAACGGCCTGCCCACGGTGGCGGCCTGCTTCGGCTACGGAGGCGAGCGCGAGTACGCCCAGGCCGACCTGCGTGCCGACACCCCCGAGGCGCTGACGGCGCTGCTGGAGGGGTGGATGGAGGGGTGAGCCCCCTGCCGTGCTTTCACCCATGGAAGCACGGCCTTTGTCGGTCATGCCCGTTTCCCGGCCCGCCGGGCGGCCTTGAAATGATTGTAACGTTTTTCCGCTTTGGATTGCTTCCCGGGCGAATCTGTTGTATAATAGGTGCGTCTATCCCCCGGGGATGAGGAAAGGAGCAGCTATGCGTCAGCAACGCGAAAGGCTTTCGAGGGCGGAGCGCCGTCGGGCATGGGTGCTGGCGGCCCTGATCGTGCTGGGCATGGCGGTGGTCGCCGCCGCCGCGCTGGTCATTGTCCCCCGCCTGCCCGCCGCCACATACGTGCCGGAGAACGGGGCGCTGGTCACGGAGGCCGCCGCCGGGCTGGACGAGATCACCGTGGACGCGGTGTTCTCACCGGACGGTCTGCATCACCTCACCGCCACGCAGACGCTGGTCATGACCAACCGCACGGGACATACGCAGACCGAAGCCGTGCTGCGCAGCTACACCGGTGCCTACCTGTCCGCCGCCACCTCCCCCGCCGGAACCGAGGAGCTGTTCGATGCCTGCTATGGCGATGCCTTCCGCACCGGCGGCCTGCTGGTGGACAGCGCCGCAGTGAACGGCGAGGCGGTCGCCTACGCCTGGGGGGACGCGGCCCGCACCGTGCTGACACTGCCCCTCCCGCAGCCCTGGACGCCGGGGGAAACGATCACGGTCACGCTCACCTGGCATGCCGCCGTGCCCGACTGCGCCAGCCGC
>JAEDKS010000144.1 GCA_016295665.1 Clostridia bacterium | reverse complement strand
GCACCTGCTGCGGGGCGTGCTGCTGGGGATCGCGGCCCTCTGGGCGGCGGACACCCTGACCGGAGCGCATGTGGACGGCCTGTGGCCCCCGCTGGGCGGCGGCGCGCCCAACCTGCGTCAGGCCGCGCAGGCGGGGCTGGGCCTGTCCTGGCCCCTGACGCTGCTGACGGTGACCGCCCCCGTCCGGGAGAAAACCGACCATCGTCGGGAATTGCCGCTGCCGCTGGTGGCGCTCGTGGCGGCGCCGGTGCTGCTGGTGCTCGCCGTGCCCCATGAGGTGCTCACGGCCTGCGCGTCCCTGCCCGAGGCGCTGCTGCTGCCGGTTCGGTGGCTGCACCCGGCGGTGCGCACGCTGACGCTCTGCCTGCTGATGCTGGGGCTGTTCCTGTCCGTGGCGGGGCTGGTGCACACCGCGTCGGCCCTGTCCGGGCTGCGGGGCGCGGCGGAAAAGTGGCTGGCCCGGGCGCTGCTGGCTGCGCTGCTTCTTACGCAGCTGGTGCCCGCGGAGATACTCTGGTCGGTTTTTGGTGCGGTGCAGCCCTGGCTGCTGGGGGCGGCGGCGGCGATGACCGGGCTGCTCTGGGCGGCGTATCTGGTCAGCGGAGGGAGGCGAAGGGCATGAGACGGCTGCTGGCGATGATGGCGGCGCTGCTGCTCTGCACGGGCTGCGGGGTGCTCCCCGGCGAGGAGCGCTGCTTTGCGCTGGTGCTGAGCGCTGATGTGAACAACGGTCTGTTTTCTGTGTGCGCCCGGGTGCCGGGCTATCAGGAGGCGGGCAGCTACCTGACCCTGACGGGCGAGGGCGACACGCTGCAGGCGGCCCTGGCGTCGCTGGACGGGCGGGCGCCCATGCGGCTGGACTACAGCCAGCTGCGCCTGGTCACCTTCGGGGAGACGCTGGCAAGGGAGGGGCACCTGACCCCCGCTCTGACCCTGCTTCTGGGCCGCGCCGACTTCCGCTACGAGGCCGCGCTCTGCCTCACGGAGGCTTCGCCCCGCGCCGTCTGCGATGCCATGGCACCCCCCACCGGCACCCGCCTGAGCAAGTCGCTGGACGCGCTGCTGGACGCCCGGCGGGCCCTGGGCCTGATTCCCGATGCCACCGCCGGGGACGCGGGCCGGCTGGGCACCCGTGCCTGTGCCGTGGCAGCGGCCCTGACGCTCCCGGAGGGCGGCGGCACCCCCCAGCTGGAGGGCGCGTGGCTCCTGAACGCCGAGGGCCGCGCCACCGCCCGCCTCTCCGGCCCCGAGACCCAGCTGCTGTCCCTGCTGTCGGGCACGTTCCGCAAGGGCGTTCTGACCCTGCCGGAGGGCCCCGTGACGCTGACGAACGCCGCCGTGCGGGTCACCTGCGAGGACGGCTGGGCCACCGTGCGCCTTCGCCTGCGCCACGGGGCCACCGCCCTGACCCCGGAGGGCGCCCAGGCGGCGGTGACCGAGGCGGTGTTCCGCCTGTCCCGCACCCTGTCGTCATCGGGCTGTGACGCGCTGGGGCTGGCCCGGGAGGCCATCCGCCAGTGCCCGGACGAGGCGGCGTGGGCCGCGATGGACTGGCCCGCCCGCTATCCCACCCTTCCGTGGCGGGTCAGCGTCACCGTGGCGGGCCCATGAAGCGCATACCAAAACCCCCGACCTGCCATGGGCCGGGGGCGTTTGAAGTGTGCGGCATCAGTCGTAGATGGTGCGCCCGTGCTCGTCCTTCACGCCGGAGAAGCGGTAGAAGAACGTGTTGATCACGTCCCGCCACTCCCTTGCGTTGCGGAGCTGCAGGGCCACGCGGGCCAGCGCTTCGGTGCGGTCGGGGTCGGGGATGTCCAGGCTGGCGAGGGTACGGGCCATGGCCTCGGCCCGGTCGTAGCCCTCGAAGTGGTCGTCGTAGATGCGCTGAATCAGCGTACGCCCGTCCCGCATCCGGTAGTCGTAGGGCAGGCGGTGGAAGAACAGCAGCAGGTTGTCCGGGCAGGTGTCCAGATTTTCGTACAGGCTGCGCAGGGGCTCGGGGTACTGCAGGGTGTAGCCGGTGCCCTTCTGGGTGCGGTCGATGCCCACCGCGTCCCGGTTGGCCTTGTGGTAGGTGCCCCAGGCCTGGTACTCGTAGCCGCCGGGGTTGGGGCCATAGTGCTGGTTGGGGGTCACCATCCAGCCCAGGCCCAGCGGAGCAGTGTACTGCTCGTAGATTTCGCGGCTGTTCAGGAGCAGCTGGGTCAGGGCGGTCTCCTGCATCTCGGGCAGGTGGTAGGTCAGGCGGGCCCAGCGGCGCAGGGCGGCCTCGGCGGACACCTCCGGGTTCCACGCCGCCAGCCCGTAGCAGAACAGGTTCGCCGCCGCGAAGGGATGCCCGGTGTAGCAGGCGTCCCGGCCCAGGTTGCTGACCGCCGCGATGGACATCACGCGCTCCGGCCCCATCTGCCGCAGGGTCTCCTCGAACAGGGGGGCCATGGCGAACAGGTCGATCTGCTGTCCGGTGTACTCCTGGGCCAGCTGGAACTCGATGGCCAGGTTGGTCTTGCGCATGGCGAGGAGCGTGGGGGACAGGGGCTCCCGCACCTGAAAGTCGAAGGGGCCGTTCTTGACCTGCAGAATCACGTTGTCATCGAACTGCCCGTCCAGCCACACGTAGTGCTGGTAGGCCGCCATGGGCCGGTCGGTGGTGGTGTCGCGCCAGTCCTGCTGGCAGTTGTACACGAAGCAGCGCCACACCAGCATGCCGCCGAAGGGGCGGATGGCCCGGGCCAGCATGTTGGCGCCCTCGGCGTGGTTGCGCCCGTAGGTGAAGGGGCCGGGGCGGTGTTCGCTGTCCGCCTTGACCAGGAAGCCCGCCAGGTCGGGCACGGCCCGCCAGACGCGCTTGGCGGTGTCCTTCCACCACTGCTGCACCGCCTCATCCAGCGGGTCGGCGGTGGGGATGCCGTGGCGCATGGGCTGGGAGTAGTCCACGGACAGCATGAGCCGCACGCCGAAGGGCCGCAGCTCCGCCGCCAGCTCCGCCAGCTGGGGCAGCCAGTCCTCGATGAGCTCCTGCGCGGGCTCCCGGACGTTGACGTTGTTGATGACCAGCACGTTCAGCCCCACGGAGGCCAGCATGCGGCCCACCTGCCGGATGCGCTGCTTATCCCAGCTCAGCCTGCCGCCCTCGAACCACAGGGAGCGGCCCGAATAGCCGCGCTCGATGGTGCCGTCGGCGTTGTCCCAGCAGTTGAGCATGCGCAGGGCGTACCGGGGCGTCTGCCGCCCCTGGGGCAGCGGCTCCCCGGCGGCGAGGGCCAGAATGAGCCCGTACGCGCCGTAGAGAATGCCGGTGGGCCCGCCGGTGATGGTGATGTCGGCCCCGTCCTTCGCAATCTCCCAGCTGTCGCCCATGTCCTCCCGGGGGCAGAGGGTGATGCGGCTGGTGTCCTTGACGCAGGTGGCGCCGGCGATTTCCGTCCACGCGGCGTCCAGGGGGGTGCGCAGCCCGTCCGGCACGTCCCCGGGCAGGCAGGAGAGCCAGGACAGGCGTTTTTCTGTATGCTTCATGGTCATGAGAGTGGTTCCTTTCCGCTGCCACGGCAGCCTTCATGGGCGGGCCACGGGGCCCCGCAGGTATAGCTATACCACGCCGGCGGGGGAAAGTCAAGGGGGCTGGAAAATATGCGGGAATCGCGTTTTTTTTCGTGAAATTTTCGCCAAATCTGCGTAGGACAGGCGCATAATCTGTTGTATAATAAAAGGCAGACTGCACGAGGGGAGGCGCGGCGCATGACCACGCTGCGGGACAGGGAGGTACTGCCCGGTGTCCATCACATCGAGGACGCGCTGGGGGTCTGCATGACGCTGCTGGTGGGCGACCGGGCGGCGCTGCTGGTGGACACGGGCTACGGCATGGAGGACGTGGCGGCCTTTGTGCGCACGCTGACGGCCCTGCCCGTGGAGGTCATCCTGACCCACGGTCACCACGACCACTGCATGGGCGCCCGCTGGTTCCCCCGGGTGCGGATGTTCCCGGAGGACGTGCCGGACTTTGTGACCTACACCGGCCCTGTCACCCGGCGGCGCATCCTGTCACTCGCCGCCGCCCACGGCGTCCCCGTGGACGAGGCGGACTACCTGAGCGCCCCGCTGCCCACCCCCGACGCGCTGGGCGAAGAACAGGTGGCGCTGGGCGGCCTGACCGCGCACATCCTGCCCTGTCCGGGGCATACGCCGGGCTCCTGCGTGGTGTGGGTGCCGGAGCGGTCGCTGCTCCTGACCGGCGATGACTGGAACCCCTGCACCTGGGTGTTCTTCCCCCGGGCGCTGGGGGTGCGGGCCTACCGGGAGAACGTGCGGGGGCTGCTAAGTCTGCCCTTCACCCGGGTGCTGTGCAGCCACCAGCCGGCCCTGTACCCCCGGGAGACGATGGAACGCTTCCTGTCGGCCCTGACCGATGAGGCCCTCCGCGCCGCCCGCCCGGTGCGTATCCCGCCCTACGAGACCATCGACACCCGCCAGTGTGACCTGCCCCTCGGTCAGCTGCTGGTGTTCGACCACGCCAAGGCAGACCTCTGAAATCCGCACAAACAGGGAGGAAAGCAGACCATGAGCACAGAGCACATCACCATCACCCCCCAGCCCGGGCAAACGGTGCCCTTCCGGAACCACACCGCCTACTGTGTCGGCACGGGCCGCATGGGGCTGGCGCTTCAGCAGGCGTATCAGGAACAGCTGCGGGCCGTGCAGGCCCTGTGCCGCTTCCGCCACATCCGCGGGCACGGCCTGTTCCATGACGACATGGCGATCTACCAGCCCTACACGGACGGGGACGGCACCCCCCGCGTCCGCTACAACTTCACCTATCTGGATCAGGTCATGGATGCCTACGTGGCAAACGGCCTGTCGCCCTTCCTGGAGCTGGGCTTCATGCCTGAGCAGCTGGCAAGCAGCGACCACACCCTGTTCTACTGGAAGGCCCACACCGTGCCCCCCAAGGACGAGGACGCATGGTGCCAGCTGGTGCAGGCCACCCTGCGCCACCTGCTCTCCCGCTATGGGGATCGGGTGACCGCCTGGCCCATCGAGGTGTGGAACGAGCCGAATCTGGAGGGCTTCTGGGAGCACGCGGACAAGCCGGCCTACCTGCGGCTCTACGAGATCACCTCCCGCGCCGTGAAGGCCGTGTCCCCCGCCTTTCAGGTGGGCGGCCCCGCCATCTGCGGCGGCGACGGCAGCCAGGCGTGGGTGCGGGACTTCCTGACCTTCTGCGAGGAAAGGAACCTGCCCGTGGACTTCGTGACCCGCCACGCCTACATGGGCCAGCAGCCGTCGCATCAGGGCAACTACCTGTACCACACCATGTGCCCCGTGGACGAGACCATCCGGGAGCTGCAGACCACCCGGGACATCATCGACAGCTTCCCGCGCTTCCGGGGCATCCCGCTGCACATCACCGAGTTCAACACCAGCTACAACCCCTTCTGCCCCATCCACGACACGGTGTACAACGCCGCCGTGATGGCGCAGCTGCTCAGCCGCATCGGTGACGTGGCGGACAGCTACAGCTACTGGACGTTCGGTGACGTGTTCGAGGAGCAGGGCGTCCCCGCCACGCCCTTCCATGGCGGCTTCGGCCTCATGGCGAACGGCCTGATTCCCAAGCCCACCCTGTGGGCCTTCGCGTGGTTCTCGGGCCTGCAGGGCACCTGCGTCCACCGGGATGACCACTGCCTGCTCCTCCGCCGGGAGGATGGCAGCTATGAGGGCATCGCCTGGAACGGGAACCCGGAGCACCCCGCGCCCCTGACCCTGAGCCTGTCCCTTCCGGGGGCGGCGGGGGAGTGGGCCTGTGTCCGGGAGCGCGTCGCCACGGGCGTGGGTGACCCGCTGCAGGTCTGGCACGACCTGGGTGAGCCCGACACGCTGTCCGATGAGCAGCTTCGCCTGCTCCGTCAGGCGGCGCACCCCGCCGTCACCACCGCCCGCCTGACCCCCGTGTCCGGCGCCCTGTCCCTGACGCTGCCCCTGTCCCCCTGCGAGGTGA
>JAEDKS010000143.1 GCA_016295665.1 Clostridia bacterium | reverse complement strand
AAGCAGTACCCCCACGAGCTGTCCGGCGGTATGCGGCAGCGCATCGTCATCGCCATCGCCATCGCGTGCCAGCCCAAGGTGCTCATCTGCGACGAGCCCACCACCGCCCTGGATGTGACCATTCAGGCGCAGGTGCTCTCCCTGCTCAAGGCGCTGAAGAAGAAGTACAACCTGACCATCATCTTCATCACCCATGACCTGGGCGTGGTCGCCAACATCGCGGAGCGCGTGGCGGTGATGTACGCGGGCGACATCGTGGAAATCGGCATGGTGAACGAAATCTTCTACGACCCGCGCCACCCCTACACCTGGGCGCTGCTCTCCTCCCTGCCCCAGCTGGGCACCCGGGGCGAGGATCTGTACTCCATCAAGGGCACCCCGCCCAGCCTGTTCAAGGAGGTGGAGGGCGATGCCTTCGCCACCCGCAACCCCATGGCGCTGGTCATCGACCACCGGGAGCGCCCGCCGTACTTCGACATCTCCCCCACCCATCGGGCGCGCACCTGGCTGCTTGACCCCAGGGCCCCCAAACTCGATCCGCCGCCTGCCATCCGGCAGCTGAGAAAGCTGGGAGGTGTGTCGCATGAGTGAGCTTCAGAAGGACGCGCAGCAGCGCGAGGTGATTCTGCAGGTTCGTGATCTTCAGGTGACCTTCGGTTCCCGGCGGCATCCCTTCCGGGCCGTCAAGGGCGTCAGCTTCGATGTGTACAAGGGCGAAACCTTCGGCATCGTGGGCGAGTCCGGCTCGGGCAAGACCACCATCGGGCGCGCCATCATCCGCGTGGTGCCGGCCTCCGGCGGCTCGGTGAAGTTCCACGGACAGGAGCTGACCGGACGCATCAGCCACGCCCTCGACCGGGAGATCACCCAGAAGATTCAGATGATCTTCCAGGACCCCATGGCCAGCCTGAACGAGCGCGCCAAGATCGACTACATCGTTTCCGAGGGCCTGCTGGGCCGTGGCATCCCCAAGGAGGAGATTCACGCCCGGGTGGAGAAGGCGTTGCGGGACGTGGGTCTGCTGCCGGAGTTTGCCAGCCGCTTCCCCCACGAGTTCTCCGGCGGACAGCGCCAGCGCATCGGCATCGCCCGGGCGCTGGTCATGAACCCGGAGTTCATCATCGCCGATGAGCCCATCTCCGCGCTGGACGTCTCCATCCGTGCCCAGGTGCTGAACCTGATGAGCCAGCTGCAGAAGCAGCGCGGACTGACCTACCTGTTCATCAGCCACGACCTGAGCGTCATGCGCTTCATCTGTGACCGCATCGCCGTGGTACACAAGGGGCTGATCGTGGAAATGGCGGACTCCGAGACGCTGTTCCATCACCCGCTCCATCCCTACACCCGCGCCCTGCTCAGCGCCATCCCCCAGCCCAACCCGGAGGTGGAGAAGCGCAAGGTGCTGGAGGTCTATGACCCCAGCTGCCATCACTACGAGACGGACGGGCCCGTTTGGACGGAGATCGAGCCGGGCCACTTCCTGCTGGGCAATCAGGAGGAGCTGGCAGCCGCCCGGGAAAGGCTGAACGCATAGCAACAAAACGGGGCATGACGCCCGGAGAAAGCCTCCGGTGTCATGCCCCTTATGCTATGCTTTTTCCTGCTCCGCGCCGGCCTGGGTCACAGGCTCCTCCAGCGCCTCGTCGGGCGCGTCGTAGCGCAGCCGCACCTCCTCCAGACACTGCAGGAAGCGATGCTCCATGGCACCTCCCCCGCCCTGCCGCATCACCGCCTCGGTGATCGCGTTCTGGGCCTCGGGGGTGTAGCTGCCGAGCTGGTCAAACATGCCGGGGAACAGCAGCGCACACGCCTGCGGATAGGCCGCCCGGAACTGCATCAGGAACCGGGCCATCAGGTGCAGCAGCGGCATCACGTCCGGCATGGGATGCTCGGCGGCCTCCATCGCGGAGGCGGGGTGCATCTCCGCGACCCCCAGCACCGCCTCCAGCTTCGGACAGCCGCTCATCGTCAGCCGCAGCGCCCGCACGGGATGATCCAGGCTCATGGACAGGCGCACGAAGCCCGCCATGGCATTCGTCAGCCCGGGATTCATGCCGGACAGCACCAGCGACCCGCGACCGCACAGGCAGATCTGCAGCTCCGCGGGCAGGTAGTCGTTCAGCAGCGGATTGCGCCGCACCTGCTCCAGCGCGTGTCCCGTCAGCGTCATCAGGCTTGCGAAGCCCAGCAGCAGCAGCGCCTGGGTGCGGGTCATCCCGCCGGCGCAGAGCACGGCATCCATCCGCTGCTGCGCCTCCTGCAAGCCGGAGCCAAGGAGCCTGTCCAGCACCAGATGGCGCCGCGACCAGGCGGGCAGGCTTTCCTCCTCAGGCAGCATGAGCATCTCCCGGCTGAAGCCGCAGACGCCCTCCAGCTCCCGCGCCAGCAGGGACGGATGCGCCGAGAGGGCGGGCAGGAGCATGGAGGTGATGCCGCCACTCACATGGAACTCCGTCGCCGGGCGGTTCATGCCGCGCAGCCACAGCGCCATGGAGGCATCCGTCGCGCCGATGGTCAGCATGGCGAAGGGCCCCTGCATCAGACCGCTGTCCCGCAGGTACAGCCCGGCGCAGACGCTCTCGCGCTGCGGATAGACCGCGCTACCTGCGGCGGTCATCAGTCCGGTGGTTCGGGACGTCCAGTCCGCCGCCCGCTGCAGCTCCTGCTGCAGCCGACCTCTCGCATCGCGGCTCATGGCGGTGGGCAGGGCCACGTTCCAGCCAATCCGATCCGCGCCGCACATCACCGCATGCAGGGCCGTGAGCAGCATGGACTGCTGAAAGAGCAGCTGCCGTGCCGCCTGGGCCGTGGGGTCGGTGCGCCAGATGAGATCGGCCAGCGCCTCCCGCTGCCCCATGACCTCCTCCGGGCAGATGGCGCCGCCCTCAAAGAGCGCGGGCTGCGCCGCGTCGCTCCACAGCGTGACCGCCGAGGGCACCACGGGGCCCATGCCCCACGCGGGCAGGGGCAGCGCGCCCGGATCCATGGTGCTGCGCTGCAGCATGACCTGCAGCAGCGGCGGCACCTGTACCAGCTGATTCTGCCCCGCCACGGACAGCGCCATGGCGGTGCCGGTCGCGCCGAAGTCCAGCGCCGCCGCCGCATCGCCGCAGTGCGCCGGATGGTGAAGCGGCGCCTGACAGCACACGGCGCCCACGCACAGGCCGTCCTCATGCAGCGTGACGCAGGAGGGCATGGTATCCGTCGTCAGCACGCGGTACGCATCCGCCCCCGCCGTGCAGCCGACCCATTTCCCCCCGCACAGGCACCGCACCTCCACGCCGCCCCGCACGGTCAGCCAGTAGGCATGCCAGCGCTCCGGCGGCAGCGGTACCGAGGGCCACAGCGCGATGTCCGGCACGCGCTCCGCCGTCCAGCGGCGCAGCTCGTCGGGCCTGAAGCGGCGCTTCAGACGCACCTCGCCCGCCCCGCGCAGCTGCAGCGTGACCACCACCGCCTGTCCCCGGGATTCCAGCTGCAGGCAGTCCGTCAGGCGGCTTCCGTCCGTCCAGGCGCCCTGCGCCACCACCGCCGCCAGCCCCTCCGAAAGAGGCGGCAGCGCCGTCCAGTCGCCGTCGTCCATCCTCAGGCGGCAGAGCATTCCCATCGCCGCGTCGCCCAGGGCGGCCTCCGCCATGAGCGTCAGCGTGCCGGTGAAGGGCGACAGCATCGCCTCCGCCATCGCGTCGCCCAGGGCTTCACGCAGCAGAAGCAGCAGCGCGGGCGACTGCCCGTCCCAGGGCCAGGTCATCTCCAGCGGCTTCACCGGCTCCAGGCTCCTGTCCTTCGCCTCGGTCTGCCACCGGCGCACCTCCTCCATGACGCCGGGCAGCAGCTCCGCGCCATGAGTCTCCAGATATTCCCCCAGCCGCTCCGACAGGTCGCGGGCATACCGGCGGGAGGTCTGCTCCACCAGCTCGCTCTCCGCCATCAGCGCATCCAGCGCGGCACCCGCCACGGGCTCCACGCCCAGCTCCACATGGCTGCGGGCAAAGGGATGCCCCTGCCAGCAATACTGCAGCTGCGGCGGCTGATGGAGCCGCTCGTTCAGCTCCACCCCCAGGCTGCCCAGCAGCGGATTGCCCTCCAGGCTGACCCGGCAGGGCAGCTGAATTGCCGTCAGCTGTCCGAACTCGCTCTCCGGCATCAGCCCCACCACGGCCTTCAGCGCCGCCCGCCAGCCCGCGCCGAGCTCCTCGTCCAGCGCATGCTGCCGCACCGCGTCCTCCTGGGCGCGGATGTCCCGGGCGAAGTCCTGCAGCGCCGAGTCCCCCGGCATGGCCTCCAGCCGGGCCGCCAGCGTCAGGCGATCCCGTTGGTTCAGACAGGCGCAGGGATCCAGCCATTCGCCCTTCTTCCGGTCATACCAGGTCACCCGGGACGGCAGCATGGGCGCCAGCTTCTCGCCGGTCGCCGGCGGAATCAGACCGAACGCCTCGTCGGCGATGCCCAGTACACCCGACAGCTTCCCCCGGCGCAGCACCACCAGACGCAGCGCGGCACCGCCCGCAGCGTTCAGCGCCGCCTGCGCAAAGGCGGAAGAGGTGCCGTCATACACCTCGACGGTGACCTCGCTGTCCTCCTGCCAGGTGTCATGCAGCAGCGCCACCGCCAGCAGCCCGCGCCAAAGCGCCCGCTCGCCGCCGGACAGCTGCGCCAGGAGTCGGCTGCGCGCCGAAAAGACATCGCTGCCATAGCGGCTCCGGGCGGACGCCTCCATGGATTCGCCGATGCCCTTCAGGGTTCCCGCGGAGCAGGCGCCGGGCTGTGCCGGAATCCGCTCCTCCGCCGGCTGCTCCGGGAGCAACACCCGCAGGGTTTGCCGCTTCGACTCCGTCATGCCTCCCCCTCCCTTCCTTCGGGCCGCGTGACCGCCAGCAGATGCGTCAGGAAATCCCCCAGGCTGTCCTGGGTCGTCTGCGGGGGACGCTCCCCCATGGCGTCGGTGATCTGCTTCGGCGGCAGATCAGGCCAGGGCCACGCCTCGTAGAGCTGCTGTCCCTGCTGCTTGATGGCCTTGCCCTCCGCATCCGCCAGCGCCTGAATGCTCTCCAGCAGCTTCTCCGGATAGAGCACCTCCGGCGCTTCCTCCGACACATCCAGCTTCGGCTGGGCGCTGCGCCGGGCCGCGTCGCTGTAGTACACCTCGTCGCGCCTTGCCTGCTCCGCTCTGCCGCGCAGCAGCGCCACATGGCGCTCCATCCGCTCCAGCCGCACCCGGGCCTTCTCCACCCGGGGCTGCTCCTCCGGGGTGGCAAGCTGCGCGGCGCGGGCAATCCGGCGGCGCCCCTCCCGGGCCTGAGCGTCCAGATCCGCCGCCTCCGCGTCCGCCGCCCTGCGCAGGCGGGTGAGCATCCGCCGCGTCAGGGCACCGCCCAGATGGTTGTTCAGCGCATACTGCTCCTCCAGCAGGTCATGGAGGTGGTTCTGCATCTCCTCGATCTGCCGCAGGGTGGCCTCGGCCTCGCTGTCCTCCATGCTGTGGCGGTGCACGAAGCGCTCCTCCGCCATGCCGCTGCGCTCCGCTTCGAAGCGCAGCCATGCCACCTGACCCGCCAGCTCCAGCACCCTGCCGTAGTGCTCCTCCGCCTCGGCAGCGGCGCGGTGCATGGCCCCGGGCCAGCGCATTTCCATGGGCAGGTTGGTCTGCACCTGACCGAGCCACGCCGCCAGGCCGCCATACAGCGCCATGAGTGCCCGCACATCCTGAATCAGCGCGTTCTGTCCCGCCTCATCCAGCCGCCGGGCGGCATCGAAGTGCCGGTTGTACCAGGTGAGCATCCGATCCCGCAGCCAGCTCCGGGAGGAAAGCGCAGCGCAGAGCTGCGGCCCGTAGAGCGCGTTCATCATGCCCGCAGCCCGCAGCGCGCCGTCATAGCACCGCCGCAGCGTCTCCCCCGCCGGGCCAAAGAGCTGCCAGGACACCTCGTCCTCCGGCAGCGCCCAGGTCGTCACGCCCTGCCTCTCGCCCCGCAGCATGGCTGCGCCGCCCCGCGCCGCCAGCC
>JAEDKS010000005.1 GCA_016295665.1 Clostridia bacterium | reverse complement strand
GACAACAACATGATCGGACAGGACGGCATCGCCGGCCCCATCTGCGCCCAGGTGGCCGTAGAGTAACCCCGGAATCCGTGACCCCCGCCGCCCCGGAGCCTCGCCGCTTCGGGGCGGCTTTCCCGTTGCGCGGCATGCGAAAAGGCCAGAGCATATTACGCTCCGGCCTCCCGCACCAGGGCCTCCAGCTTCTCCAGCGTCACGGAGCCCACGGCATTGTAGGTGATCACGCCATTTCCGTCCATGACCACGGTCTGCGGCAGCATGGTGGAACCGCCAAAGGACTTGATGACTGCCCCCGTCTCATCCAGGGCAAAGGGCATCTGATACGCAAACTGCGCCAGGTACTGCTCCACATCGTCCGTCACCAGCTCGGAGTGGATGGCTACCACGGATACCTGCTCCCCCCACTGCCGGCAGATTTCATCAAAGTGCGGCAGCTCCTGACAGCAGGGCGTGCACCAGGTCGCCCAGAAGTTGACCACAACCACCTTGCCCCGCTGCTCCGACAGGACGAAGGGCTTCTCCTGCCCGTAAACCGGCACGGAGAAGTCAGGGGCCCGCATGCCGACCTCCTGCCCCACCGGCAGATCATCCTCCGGCGCCTCCGTTGCCACGGGCACGGGCTCCACAGGCTGAGCCTCCGCCGGCTCCGGCTGATTGAAGTACCACAGCGCCCCGCCCAGCACCAGCAGCGCCACACCCCAGGCCGCAAGCCGTCCGGTGCGGATGCGCTTTTTTCGCTCAGGCGATGCGCCCGCCACCTCCGGGCCATGGAGGGTAATCCGTCCCGCCTTGAAGCTGATGGCCTTCGCCGGACAGACGTCCATACAGCCACCGCAGTGGATGCACTCATGGTCACCCACGTGACGGATGTCCATGCCGCAGTGGCTGACGCAGCGCCCGCAGTCCGTGCACTTCGCCGCGTCCACCCTCACGCCGACCACCGCGATGCGGGCAAACAGCCCGTAGATGGCGCCCAGCGGGCACAGGAAGCGGCAGAACGCCCGGTACAGGAACACGCAGGCCACCGCGATGAGCAGCAGAATCACGAACTTCCGGGTAAAGAGGATGCCCAGCATGGAGAACTTGTCCGCGTTGACCGGATTGGACAGCAGGCCGATGGCCCCCTCCAGGGTGCCCGCCGGGCAGATATATTTGCAGAACGCGGGCACCGGGTAGTGCTGCAGCGCATACCACAGCGGAAGGATGATGACGAACACCGCCAGCACCACATACTTCACCCAGCTCAGCACCCGGGTCACGCGGCTCTTTTTGATTTTGGGCGTGGGGATTTTGTGCAGCAGCTCCTGCAGCAGCCCCAGCGGACACAGATAGCCGCAGATGGTGCGGCCCAGCGTCAGCCCGAAGAGCAGCAGGATGCCCAGCACGTAGGTCGGAGCCCGGTTGCCGGAGGAGGCCAGCGCGTTCTGCAGCGCCCCCAGCGGGCAGGCGCCGATGGCCCCCGGGCAGGAGTAGCAGTTGAAGCCCGGCACGCACAGCGCCTTGCTGCTGCCGGTATAGATGTCGCCGGTGATGAAGCCCTTTGCATGGGCGTTGTACAGAAGGGCGGCATAGAGCTGGATGAGCCTGCGCTGGGTGGGCAGGTGTCCGCGAATCCAGGCTTTGAGCTTACCCAAGGCCGATACACTCCGTGCAGATATTGATGGCCTTGACCAGCACATCGCGAAGGCCGCCGTTCATCACACCCAGCACGATGAACGCCACAGCCACCGCATACAGCACAAGGCGCAGTCCCGACCGCACCCAAGGCACGGCTTTCTTTGGGGAAGTCGCCTGTACGCTCGTCCCCGGCGCTCCCCGCAGCGCCGCCAGCTCTCTTTCCACGCTGCGCCCGCACGCCAGGGATGCGGCAATCAGCGCCGCGAAGGCCAGCACCACCGGCGGTGCCACGTGCACCAGCAGCTGCGCCATGACCGCCTCCAGCTCCCAGGAAACAAAGTGGCTCCCATCCAGCAGATACCCCAGGCTGACGGCAGCGCAGGCGACCACCACCGCGCCCGTCTCCACGCGGAGCCGGCGGCGGAACCTTTCCTCCGCTGCCGCGGCCTCCGGCAGGGCTCCCGTCCGGGCCCTGACCAGCCGTAGCCGGTTCTCCGGGGTCATGCGCCCCGTTTCCCGCGCCGGCTTTTCCCCCGCCTGCAGCACAAGAGCCGCCGCCACCAGCAGCACGTAGGCCGCCAGCACCGGCCTGAGCGGCTCCAGTCGCGCCGCGACCTTCTCCACGCTGAACACCGGCGTCAGGTGCACACCGTTCTCATCCAGATTCTCCGGGCTGTTTCCCGCCCGATAGAGCCCGACGCACTGCCACCCCAGCAGCAACGCAACGATCACCGTTGCCACCGCCACCGTCCATCGCACCCCCGGCATGATTTTCGTCATACGTTCCTTCCTTTCTCCAGCCCTCTCCCTTTTGACCCGGGAATTGCCTTCATTATAGCACATGCGCCCTCCTGCGGCAACCTCCGCCCTCCCGCAGTGCAGCGGAAATGCAGCTTTTTCTCCGGAAACCGATTGACACCCGAACCGATTGCTTTTATAATGAAAGCACCAATCAAAAAGGAGGTTTTTCCTATGAGAAAGCTGAAGCCCATACTGGCGCTTGTGCTGCTGCTCGCCCTGTGCGTGAGCGGCGCCGCCTTCGCTGAGGACGATATGCTCATCTACCAGGTGGGCGATACGATCGCGGATTTCACCGTGACCACCTACGACGGACAGACCGTCACGCTCTCCGAGGTGCTCCAGGAGAAGGAAGCCGTGCTCATCAACATCTGGGCCACCTGGTGCGGCCCCTGCCGGAATGAGTTCCCCTACATGGAGGAGGCCTACAAGGAGTACGCCGACCGGGTCGAGGTCATCGCGCTCTCCTGCGAGGAGACCGACACCGCGGATGTGCTCTCCGACTTCGCCGCCGAATTGGGCCTGACCTTCAAGATCGCGCAGGACACGGTGGACATGGCTGCGCAGTTTGAAGTCGTCGGCATTCCCACCTCCATCATGGTGGACCGCTTCGGCACCATCTGCTTTGTGGAGACCGGCTCCATGCCCGATGCCGATTCCTTCCGCCGGCTGTTCGACGCCTTCCTGGGCGAGGACTACACCGAGTCCGTGCTGCTGGATGGCGTTCCGAAGCCCCTGCCCGCCGTTGCCGCCCCCGATCCCGCCGAGCTGGCTGCCGCGCTGAACGTGGAGGGCGGTACCCTGACCTTCACCAGCAGCGATGACCCCTATGTCTGGCCCATGGTCATCGGAGAGACAGACGGCCGCACCGTGGCTTTCTCCTCCAACATCGGTGTGCATGACACGGTGGCCAGCGTCTCCACCACCGTCACCGCCAAGGCCGGCGATGCCATCGCCGTGACCCTGAAGATCTCCAGCGAAAGCGGCCGCGACCTGATGCTCATGTCCGTCAACGGTGAAACCGTGAAGGCGTTCGGCGGTGAGGACGACTGGCTCACCTACGCCTGGGCGGTGCCCGCCGACGGCGACTACGAGGTGACCATCTCCTACGCCAAGGACAACATGGAGAGCTTGGGCGCCGATACCCTGTGGGTGGACAGCCTGGCGCTGCTCTCCGGTGAGGAGGCCGCTGCCGCCATCGCCGCCACCCCCGCCTATCCCATCGCGGATGAGCTCGCCCTGCGCGTAGTCAACGAGACCGCCCGGCAGATCGTCATCAACGATCCCACCGGTACCATCGCCGCCTACTTTGGCGATTTGATGTACCTGGTGCCCGACGAGGAGGTCTGCTTCGAGATTGCCCTCCCCGCCGGGGTCGATCCCGAAACCGCCCTGGCCTACTTCGACTATGACGGCTCCACCTACGCCCTCTCCGACATCCTGTCGGACGGCAAATACATCGCCTTCTGCGGCTGTGACACGGTTCAGGAGTCCGGCTACAGCTACAGCACCCTGTACCTGTATCCCACCCACGGCAACTACGAGGATGTGATCTGCCTCCTCTACTTCCACGACGAGGAGAATGTCAACAGCTTCGTGGCGGAGACGACCTCCGATGCGGAGGGCAACGTGCTCGGCTCCTGGATGTATGCCGACGGCACCGCTCCCTCCACCGATGCGCTTGCCACCGCCGATTGGGAGGTCTCCTATGCGTCCGATTACGTTGTGAAATACACCGATCAGGACGGCAACCCCGTGGAGGGTGTCATGTGCCAGGTCTGCGATGACAGCACCTGCCAGGTGATCGTGTCCGACGCGGACGGCATCTGCGCCTTCACCCTGCCGCCCTATCCGTGGCAGATTCACACCCTGCGGCTTCCCGAGGGCTACGAGGGTGACACAGAGACGGTCATCATCATGCCCGAGGAGGGTGGCAGCGTAGACATCACCCTGACGAAACAGTAACGGAACAAGCCGCTGCGGCACCGCGCCGCGGCGGTTTTTTCGTGCCCGGCTTCGCCTTTTTTCGCCAGGAACCCTGCGGAGCTTGACAGCGAACCGGCGGCGCGTTAAAATGAACATTGTTCATATTGGAGGAATGCCCATGAAGCCGGAGATCACCTCCCGGGAGGCCATCCTTGCGGCCTGCCGGCGCATTACCGCGACCCGGGGCCTGCCTGCCGTCAGCATGCGGGCCGTTGCCACGGAGGCGCACGTGGCCCTGGGCACGCTGTACCACTACTTTTCGGACAAGGACGAGCTGCTCATCGCGGCGGTGGAGAGCGTGTGGCAGGACATCCTGCGCCTGAACGGGCCGGAGGAAGCGCCGCCCGGCTTCCCGGACTGCGTAGCCGGGCTGTACCGCCGGGCGCGGACGGGGGCAGCGTCCTACCCGGGCTTTCTGACCGCCCACTCGGTGATTCTCGCGGGGGCGCGGTCAGAGGAGGCCCGGCAGGCCATGGCCCGCGTCTTTGAGCAGCTCCGGGAGGGCCTGCTCTCCGCGCTCCAGCACGACCCGCAGGTGCGCCCGGATGCCTTCGGCCCCGCCTTCACCCCCGACGCGCTGACGGAGCTGGTGCTGGACAACGTGCTGCTGCTGCTCATCCGGGAGGCGGAGGACTGCGCGCCGCTGACCGGGCTGCTCCGCGCCGCGCTCTATCCGCGCCCCTGAGCCATCATCCTCATCACCGACCCATCCCATGAAACAGGAGGCATGACCCATGCAGGCCATCTTCGAGACCCTCTTTGATCTGGTGTATCTGACCGGCGTCATCATCCTGGGCATTCTGATGCTCCGGGGCAGCCGGGGCCGGCGGCAGTATCAGCTGTTCGGCGCCATGGCGGTGACGCTGGGCTGCGGCGACGCGTTCCATCTGGTGCCCCGGGCGCTGGCGCTTTGCACCACGGGCCTGGCGGACTACACGGCGGCGCTGGGCATCGGCAAGCTGATCACGTCCATCACCATGACCGCGTTCTATGTGCTGCTGTACTACGTCTGGCGCAGCCGCTATCAGATCAGCGGTCGGCGGGATCTCACCGCGGCGGTATGGGTGCTGTCCGTGCTCCGGGTGGGGCTGTGCCTGATGCCCCAGAACGCCTGGACAAGCCCCGACGCGCCCCTGTCCTGGGGCATCTGGCGGAACATTCCCTTTGCGCTGCTGGGCGCGCTGGTCGTAGTGCTGTTCTACCGCAGCGCCCGGGACACGGGGGACAGACCCTTCCGTCATCTGTGGCTCACGGTGGTCATCAGCTTCGCGTGCTATCTTCCGGTGGTGCTCTTCGCGGACACCGTGCCTCCGGTGGGCATGCTGATGATTCCCAAAACCTGCGCCTACGTCTGGACCGTGCTCATTGGCTACAACGCCATGCGAAAGGAGTAACGCCCCATGAAGAAGTACCTCACCGTTTCCCTCGTCTACGCCCTCGCCGCCATGGCGGGCGGCGTGTTCTACCGGGAGTTCACCAAGTTCTCCGGCTTTGTCGGGGAGACCGCCCTGGGCAAGGTGCATCCCCACCTGTTCCTGCTGGGCATGATGATGTTCCTGCTGGTGGCCCTGTTCACCGCCCACGGCGACCTGACGCAGCACCGCAGCTTCCGCATCTTTCTGGTGACCTACAACCTCGGCGTGCCGCTGACGGCGATCATGCTGCTGGTGCGCGGCGTGACGCAGGTCACCGGCGTGGCCCTGTCCACCGGCGCCTCCGCCGCCATCTCGGGCATCGCCGGCATCGGTCACATCCTGACCGGCATCGGTCTCGTGCTGCTCCTCCTGACGCTCCGGAAGGCCGCCCGGGCGTGAGGGATCGCGGAAAAAATGATGAAGAAATAGAAAAACGGCTTCTTCGGCGCTTGACCGGAGAAGCCGTTTTGGGTGTTGGCAGGTGCCCTCAGGCGGTACCGTTTCCTCCCGTCCCACGGACGGGCGCGAACCATGCGCGCACTTCCGGGGGCTGTGCGACACCCAGCTTCAGGCACACGGCCTCGGCGAAGTCCACGAACGCGAAGCCCTGCGCGGTGATGACGTGCCCGTCCTCCACCACGCGGGCGTGGCGCATCCGGTCACGGGGAAAGAAGTCCCTGAGGCCCAGCGCCGCCATTTTCTCCGCAGAGCAGGACGTGGTGTAGTCGTGCTTCGCCAGCACCCCTGCCCGGGCCAGAAACTGCGGTGCAAAGCAGATGGCACCAATGAGCCGCCCCGCGTCATCCATCCGCTGGACGAGGGGACACACGGCGTTCTGCTCCGGTCGGATGGGCCCGCCGGGCAGCAGCAGCGCGTCCGGCAGCGGCTGCTGCTCCGCGTCCCGAAGCGTCAGATCGGGCAGGTAGCGCAGCCCGGACTGGGCCGTCACCGGCTCGAGGTGCTCCGAGGCCGCCAGCACCCGGCAGCCCCGCTGATGCAGCCGGTGCAGCAGCAGGGTCAGCTCGAAGTCCGCCATATCGGGGTAGATGTAGCACAGGATGTTCACGGTGTACCTCCTCCGCCTGGTCGTGTCCCAGGGCTGTTCCCTGCCGTGCCGGCTTTGCCCGGACACGGGCAGCGCATCCGCTCAGCCCTGCTTGTCCTTCGCAAGGTTCTGCCACCGCCGGCGGAAGTAATGGGCCGCCAGCTTGGGTCTGCGATCGCGGGTGAACAGGCCCTTGCGGTTGCCGCCGGAGCGCATGGGGTTCTGATGGGTGCCAAAGTCCGCGAAGTTCCAGGGCAGCTCGCCCACCACCCAGGGCCGCTCGTCCAGGCACTCGTTGATGGCGGTGTAGAAGTCCACCTGGAACTCCTCGGTGAACATCTCCGCCACGGCGCCGTGCAGCCCGTTGATGGTGTCCGCGCCGTACTCGGAGAGAATCACCGGCTTGCCCTTCTTCTCCCACCAGTCCAGCTCGATGCGCAGCGCATAGCGGGCGCTGTCCAGGTCGCCGGACAGGTTGTACCAGCCGTAGTAGCGGTTGATGCACACCACGTCCATGGCGGGGATGATGAGATCCTTCGTGTAGTCGTTCTGGCAGCCCACCAGCGTCACGGGGCGGTTCTGCGGGTCGAGGCGGTGCGCCAGCTCGTAGAGCGGCATCCAGTAGTCATAGGCGGACTGCGGGAAATGCTCGGTGTCCGGCTCGTTGCCCAGGCTCCACATCACCACGCAGGGGTGATTCCTGTCCCGGGCGATCATGTCGGTCAGCACCTGCGCGTGATAGTCCTGCAGCTCCCCGCCCCACGCCTTGTAGGGATCGAGCGCCGCGCCGGCACCGATGCCCACCGCCGGGGTCTCGTCAATGATGACGATGCCCTCCCGGTCGCACAGGGCGTACATCTCCTCGGCGTAGGGATAGTGGCTGGTTCGGAAGGCGTTGGCGTTCAGCCAGTGGAACAGGCTGATGTCCGCCACGTTCAGGCAGTTGTCCATGCCGCGCCCGTGCAGGGCGGAGTCCTCGTGCTTGCAGGGGCCATGGAAATGGAAGGGCTTGCCGTTGATGAGGAACTGCGTGCCCCTGACCTCCACGGAGCGGATGCCGAAGGTCTGGTCATACTGGTCCTCCCCGAAGGTGACATGCGCGGTGTACAGGTAAGGCGTGCCGGGCCAGGGCTCCCAGAGCCGGGGCCGGTCGATCCGCAGCTGGCAGTCCGCGCCCGTTCCCCGGGCCACCTCCTGACCCTCCGCGTCCAGCACGGTCACCCGCACCTCGCCCTCCCCGGCGGTCTCCACCCGGAAGCGCACCGTGCCGTCCAGCGCGGTCACCACGGAGATGCCGGTGATGTGTCCCTCCGGCACGGTGCAGAGCCGCACGGGACGATTGATGCCGGCATAGTTGAAGAAGTCGAAGTTGGGCAGGTTGATGCCCTGCTCCTGCTGCCGGCGCTTGCCCGCCTCCACGCTCGGGATGCCGGGGTTGTCCGAGCCGAAGAACATGGTGCCGCTCTCGTTGCCGACGGGCAGGGTGCGGTGGTTGATGAGGTTGTCCGCCTCCACCAGCAGCTCCGCGGAGGCGCCGGGGGCCAGACGCTCGGTGATGTCCACCTCAAAGGGCAGGAAGCCCCCGTTGTGCTCCGCGATGAGCGCCCCGTCCAGGAACACCCGGGCATGGTGGGTCACCGCGTCGAAGCGCAGCACCCGGCGCTGTCCCGCCAGCATGGCGGGGATGGTCAGGCGGGTACGGTACCAGACCGGCCCCACATGGTTGCGGAAGGCGGGGTCAGCCTTCTGGTCGTTGTAGGAGGCGGGGACGGCGATGGTCTGCCAGGGC
The DNA here is from genome assembly GCA_016295665.1 of Clostridia bacterium. Taxonomy (GTDB): domain Bacteria; phylum Bacillota; class Clostridia; order Christensenellales; family Aristaeellaceae; genus HGM11604. The sequence continues at coordinate 20,805 of JAEDKS010000005.1, read as the reverse complement.
GCGTCCTTCTCCAGTCGGAAGTCCCACACGCCCGAGAGGTCCATGACCATCCGGGCGGCATTGGCCTGCGGATACAGCATACGATTCCTTCCTTTCTATATATTCCCAAAATCAACGGACGGAGGATAATGAACACGGCGGGGCTCAGTCGAAGCGGCGCACCCCCAGCGCGGCACCGCAGCTCTCCCGGACGATGAGGCTGCACTCCCGGATCTGGCTGAAGGACAGCTGCTCCATGCCGCTGCACACAGACACCAGCTCCGCCACGGCGCACTGTCCATGGTCGTAGGGATGCAGATCCACCGTGGTCAGGGGCGGGTTCAAACAGGGGGTAAAGAACTGATTGTCGCAGCCGATGAGCGCCACATCCTCCGGCACCCGCAGCCCCATGCGCTGCAGCTGCCGCAGCGCGCCCAGGGCCACCAGGTCGTTGATGGCGATCATCGCCGTGGGGCGCCTCTCCCGAGGCAGGCGGGAGAACAGCTTGGTCACGCACAGCTCCCCCGCCTGCGGGGTGAAGCCGGTCTCGTTGCGGGCATCCGGGTCGGCGTCCAGCCCCAGGCGGCGCATCTCCTGATAGAAGGCGGACTCCCGGATGGTGGCGGAGGTGACGCGGGCGCTGCCGCCGATGAAGGCGATGCGCCGGTGCCCCAGCGCGGTCAGGTGCGCGATGCTCTTGCGGACGCTGATGGACAGGTCGGAGGTGATGTTGATGCACGCCAGCCCCTCGATGCGCGGGCCGATGGTCACCAGCGGCATGGCCTTCTGCAGCTGCATCAGGCGCTCCAGCGCCTCCGCGCTGCCGCTGCTGTCCACGATGCCGCCCACCAGCACCGCGCCGTCCAGCCGCTGCTCCAGCAGCCGGGCGATCAGATGGGTGTCCGGCTCGCTCTCCAGGGCGGTATTGTACAGCTGCAGCACATAGCCGCTTCGCGCGGCCTCCTCCAGCGCCCCCTGCGTCAGCGCGGCGTAATAGGGGTTGGTGAGGTCGGAAACCACCAGGGCAAAGGTGCGGGTCGCGTGCCTGTCCAGCCCCCGGGCCACGGAGCTGGGGTGGTACTTCAGCGCCTCGATGGCACGCTCCACCTTCTCCCGAGCGCGGGCGCTGGCGCTGCCGCCGGACATGACCCGGGACACGGTCGCGATGGATACCCCTGCCGCCTCCGCGACGTCATAGATGGTTGGCTGCTTCTCAGGCATATGCTCCCCGCCTCCTTTTCCTTGCCGATCCCCTTTGTTTCCATTATACCAGCCCCGGCGCCAACTTGCAAGGCGCGAGGCGCCGCCGGTGAAAATTTTGTAAGCAGCTCGCTCTGCTTACAAAAGCCGAGCCGACGGTTTGACGTCCCGATGGCCGCATGATGGATTTTTTGGAGAAAATCAAAAAGGTTATTGACACGTGTGCATGTGCATGGTATAATGAAAACGAAATCATGAGTGTTCCAAATTAGGAAGCGCTTACAAAATGCGTCAGGCAGAATCAGGCGGGCAAGTGTGTCCGTTTTGATAAATTACAAGGAGGGAACCCATTATGAAGAAACTGCTTGCACTGGTGCTGGCTGCCATCATGACCCTGTCCGTGATGAGCTTCGCCGCTGCCGAGGGCACGACCCTGACCATCGTGGCCTGGGACGTGAACACCACCGGCTATCTGACCGCGCAGAAGGAGGCCTATGAGGCCACCCATCCCGGCGTGACCATCGAGTACATCGACGTGTCCTCCCAGGACTATGACACCAAGGTTGCCGCCATGCTGGCCGCCGGCGACAGCAGCGACATCTACATGGTGAAGGACGTTCCTGCCCTGATGAACTGGTACGATGCCGGCTACGCCATGAACATGAATGACTACATCGCCGCCAGCAACTATGATCTGTCCGGCTATGTGGGCATGGAAGTGAACTACAACTACAACGGCGAGCAGGTCGCCCTGCCCTTCCGTTCCGACTTCTGGGTGCTGTTCTACAACAAGACCCTGTTCGACAACGCTGGCGTTGCGTACCCCACCAATGACATGACCTGGGAGGAGTACAAGGAGAAGGCCATCGCCCTGTCCGGCAACGGCAACTACGGCACCCACAACCACACCTGGCTGTCCGCCTGTGTGAACTGGGCCGTGTGCGACGGTGTGAACACCCTGATCGACGGTGAGTACTCCGATCTGGCCTACTTCTATCAGCTGGTTCAGGACCTGGAGGATGCGGGCGCCTGCATGGCGTACAGCGAAGTGACCGCTGCCGGTCTGCACTACTCCGGCGCCTTCGGCAATGGCAACATCGCCATGCTGCCCATGGGCTACTGGTACGTGGCGACCCTGATCAACAACATCAAGGACGGCAACTACAACGTGTCTGACTGGGGCATCGTCGCCGTGCCGCACAAGGAAGATGTCAAGGCCGGTTCCACCTTCGGCAACCTGACCGGCGTCATGATTAACAAGAAGGCCACCAACGCCGACGCTGCCTGGGATTACATCGCCTGGCTGTGCGGCGAGGAAGGCTCCAAGGTGACCGCCGGCACCGGCAACCGTCCCGCCTGGGTGTCCGAGGGCGTTGCTAAGGTCATGTCCTCCGTGGAAGGCTTCCCGCAGGATGAGAACAGCGTGGCTGCCCTGCTGCCCTCCTACGTGGCCATCGAGATCCCCGGCGATCCCAACGCTTCCGCCATCTCCTCCATCCTGGGCGAGGAGCATTCCATGATCATGACTCGTGAGATCTCCATCGAGGAAGGCATCGAGGAAATGAACGAGCGCGTGCAGGAGCTGCTGAGCAAGTAATCCTTCCCATCGCAACAAGGCATCACGAGGCGGGAATGGCGATACCTCGCCATTCCCGCCTTTCTCATTCATGCGGGGCCGCGGCAACGCTGAGACACCCGCAGCAAGAAGGGAGAAATCAACCATGGCACAGAATGCGGTGCCTCTTACCGCAAAGCCGAAGAAGCGGAAAATGGGACACCTGGAGCGGAAAAACACCTTGGTGGCTTTTTCGTTTATCGCGCCCAACTTCATTGGCTTTGCCATTTTCACACTGATTCCCGTGGTCATGTCCGTCATCATGTCCCTGATGGAGTCCAAGACGGGTGCGATCTTTGGTGCGAAATGGGTTGGCCTCGCCAACTTCGAGGAGATCTTCAACGTCGCCAAGGTGTCCGGCAAGATTGCCGAGGAGGGTCTGCTGTCCGGTCTGACCTACTTCTTCAACCGCGTTGACCTGGGCATCGCCCTGAAGAACACCGTGTTCTATACCGTCGTCACCGTGCCGCTGACGCTGGTCTGCTCCATCTGCCTGGCGCTGGTGCTGAACCGTGCGGTGAAGGGCGCCGTGGCCTTCCGTGCCATCTTCTTCTTCCCCTACGTCGCTTCCATGGTGGCAATCTGCGTGTGCTGGAACTTCATGCTGATGAAGGACGGCCCCATCAATCAGCTGCTGATGAGCATCGGCATCAACTTCAACAAGAGCTGGACAGCCGATTCCACCATGGCCATGTGGGCCATCATCCTGGTGAGCGTGTGGCGCAGCATGGGCTACTACATGGTCATCTATCTGGCAGCCCTGCAGGGCGTGCCCCGCGAGCTGTACGAGGCCGCCACGGTGGACGGTGCCAACAAGTGGCAGCAGTTCTGGAACATCACGCTGCCCCAGCTGAACCCCACCACCTTCTTCTCCTCCATCATGCTGATCATCGGCTGCTTCAAGATCTACGACACCGTCGCCATCATGACGGGCGGTGGCCCCGGTCGCGCCACCAAGATGCTGGTGACCTACATCTATGACACGGCCTTTGTGCAGTTCAACTACGGCAAGGCCAGCGCCATCGCCATGGTGCTGCTGGTCATCGTGCTGCTGGTGACGGTGATCCAGTTCAGCATGGAAAAGAAATTCTCCAATGATTGAGAAAGGAGGCAGGATGAATATGTCCGGATACAAGCTGAAAACGGTACGCAAGGATAATCGGGCCATGCAGCATGTCGGCAAGGTGTTTCTGTACATCGTGCTGATCGGCCTGGCCCTCTTCACGCTGATTCCCTTTGTATGGATGCTCTCCGCCTCCCTCAAGCTGGATCGCGAGGTTTTCTCCTTCCCCATGAAGTGGATTCCGGAGACGTTCCACTGGGAGAACTACCTGGTCATCTGGACCAAGGTGCCCATGCTCATGTTCTTCAGGAACACCGCCATCGTGGCGCTGAGCGTGACCCTGATTCAGACGCTCACCTCCTCCTTTGCCGCCTATGCCTTTGCCAAGCTGCATTTCCGCGGCAGGGACACGCTGTTCCTGTGCTACATCGCCACCATCGCCGTGCCGTGGCAGACCTACATGATTCCGCAGTTCATCGAAATGCGCGCCTTCGGCCTGTACGATAACCTGCAGGCCATCATGGTGCTGCAGGCGTTCTCGGCCTTCGGCGTGTTCCTGATGCGTCAGTTCTATCAGGGCATTCCCTCCGAGCTGTGCGAGGCCGCCCGCATCGACGGCCTGAGCGAGTACGGCATCTGGGCGCGCATCATGCTGCCGCTGTCCAAGGCTGCCATCGCCACCCTGGTCATCTTCACCTTCGTGGGCACCTGGAACGACTACATGGGCCCCATGATCTACCTGTCCCACGACTCGGTCAAGACCGTGCAGGTCGGTCTGCGGCGCTTCATTCAGGAGAACTCCAGTGACTACCATCTCATCATGGCGGCCTCGGTCGTCTCCCTGATTCCCGTCTCCATCGTGTTCCTCTGTCTGCAGAAGTATTTCATTGAAGGTATTGCAACATCCGGTCTGAAGGGGTAAAATAATACCAGATCATACCGAAAGGGGCAGTCTCTGTGCTTGGCAGTTTTCTTGATGAGCATCCGCTGATCAGTCTGATGGAGGGCACGGGGGGCTGCCCCTTTCCGTCCATGGACGACCGTGCCGCCTGGGACGGGCTGCCGGAGGCGGTGCGGCAGGAGCTGAAGGAGCTCGCGGCGCAGTATCGCGAGGTTCCATATCCCCTCCTGCCCGCCACGGCCTTCATGGCCTTTGTCCGCAGCGGCAGCCGTGCGGCCTATGAAACACCCTACTTCACCCGTCGCCGCAAGCTGGCAGCGGCGCTGCTGGGCTGCTGCGTCAGCGGCACGGAGGATGACCTGGACGCGGTCATCGACGGCCTGTGGTGCATCTGCGAGGAGAGCTCCTGGGTCATCAGCGCCCACAACGGCTCCTCCCACGAGGGCATGCGCCCGGCGAGGGAGCGTCCCCTGCCGGACGTGCAGAATCCCTACATCGACCTTTTCGCGGCGCAGACCGCCATGATTCTGTCCTTCGTCTGCGCCATGCTGGGGCCGCAGCTGGATCGGCAGGCGCCGGTGCTGCGGCGCCGCGTGCGCCTGGAGATTGAGCGGCGCATTCTGGTGCCCTTCATGACCCGGGACGACTACTGGTGGATGGGCTTCATCCGCCGCGACCTGTGCAACTGGACGCCGTGGATCGTGTCCAACGTGATGCTCACCGCCACCCTTTGGGTGGACGACCGGCTGCGTCTGGCGGAGCTGCTGGAGCGGGGCTGCCGGATGCTGGACCGGTTCCTGGCCATCCTGCCGGAGGACGGGGGCTGCGACGAGGGCGCCGGCTACTGGGACATGGCGGGCGGCGCCCTGCTGGACTGCCTGGAGCTGCTGGAGCGGGTGACCGGCGGGCGGATGGCCTTCTGGGACAACCCCAAGCTGCGGGCCGTGCTGCGCTTCCCGGCGCTGATGCAGCTGGAGAAGGGCTGGTTCGTGAACTTCGCGGACTGCGATGCCCGTCCCCTGCTCTGCGGCGAGCGGCTGCAGCTTGCCGGCGAGCGCATCGGCGATGATCGCCTGGTCGCCGCAGGGAGCAGCCTGCGGGGCCGTCTGGCGGATCGTCTCGGGGACACAGCGCAGCTCTGGCGGCTGCTGAATCAGGTTTTCCACGCCCCGGCAAAAGTCACCGCCGAGGCAGCGCTCCCCCGGGACGTATGGCTCCCCGACCTGCAGGTGCGGGTGCTGGAGCGCTCACGCAGCATCCTGATCGCCAAGGGCGGTCACAACGGCGAAAGCCACAATCACAACGACGTGGGTTCCTTCATGCTGTATGTGGACGGCGACCCGGTGCTGGTGGACGCGGGCAACATGACCTACACCGCCACCACCTTCTCCGACGCCCGCTACACGCTCTGGAACGTGCGCTCCCTGTATCATAACGTGCCGCTCATCGGCGGCATGGAGCAGCAGCCGGGCCGCGGCTTCCGCGCCGACTTAGCCGAGGCCTCCCCGGACGGCGTGATGGTGTCCTTCGCATCGGCCTATGATCCCCGCTCGGGGGTCACGCGCTGCCACCGGGCGCTGTGTCTGGACGCGGCGGGCACGCTGACCCTCCGGGACAGCATTGAAACCCGTGCGCCGCAGCCCGTCACCTGGTCGTTTATGTTGCGCTATCCGCCGGAGCGGGACGGAAACGCGCTCCGCATCGGCCCCGTCCGCATGGAGCTGCCCGAGTCCCCCGCGCTCACCATGACCGTGGCGGAGCTGCCCATCACCGACCCGCGCATGGCCCGCTGCTTCCCCGGCAGCCTGTGGCATGTGATGCTCACCGCGCCCGAGGCGCTCTCCCACGAAGCAACTTTTGTGATTCGGAGGTGTTCAGACGATGAATCCGGTTCAAAATAACCCGCTGAAGACGCGGCAGGACATGATCGACGCCGCCATCAGCATGATCCGCCCGCTGACAGCCTATCTCACGCCCGGCAAGGCCCGCCTGATGCTCAGCGCCACCACCGCGCACTACGACGAGGCCGTGGCGGGCATGGAGGGCTTCTCCCGGGTGCTTTGGGCGCTGGTGCCCATGCTGATGGGCCGCGTCCCGGAGGTGGAGCCCTACTGGGCGCTGTGGAAGGAGGGCATCATCCACGGCACCGACCCCCGGCACGAGGAGTACTGGGGCGACATCGGCTCCTTTGACCAGCGGATGGTGGAGATGGCGGTCATGGGCATGGGGCTCTGCTTCGTGCCGGATCGCTTCTACGACGAGCTGCCCGCCGAGGCGCAGGAGAACCTGTACCGCTGGCTGAACCAGATCAACCAGCATGACATGCCGAAGAACAACTGGAAATTCTTCCGGGTGCTGGTGAACATCGGCTTCCTGTCCATCGGGCGGGAGGCGGATGAGGCGCGGCTCGCCGCCGACCTGGACGAGCTGGAGAGCCACTACACCGGCGACGGCTGGTACTTCGACAAGCCCACCCAGCGGGACTACTATACCCTGTGGGGCTTCCACTACTATGGTCTGGTGTACGCCCGCGCCATGATGAAGCGCGACCCAGAGCGCTGTGAGCGCTTCCTTGCGCGCACCCGGCTGATGATGCCCCGCTTCGCCTGCTGGTTTGATGGGCAGGGCCGGGCCCTCCCCTACGGGCGCAGCCAGACCTACCGCTTCGCCCAGGGCTCCTTCTGGTCGGCCTGCGCGCTGGCGGAGGTCACCACGGAGGACATCGGCTGGGGCGAGATCAAGGGCCTGCTGCTGCGCAATATGCGGTACTGGTTCTCCCGGCCCATCTTCGACCGGGACGGCGTGCTGAGCGTGGGCTACGGCTATCCCAACCTGGTCATCTCCGAGGGGTACAACGCCCCCGGCTCCCCCTACTGGAGCTTCAAGGCCTTTGTGCCCCTGGCCCTTCCGGAGGAACATCCTTTTTGGCAGACGGAGGAAAAACCATGCCCGGTGCCGAATGTACTCTGTGAGACGCAGGCGCTGCAGCTGTTGACCCGGGACGCGGACAACACCCAGGTCATCTCCTACACCGCCGGCAACCACGCCTACGAGCACATGCACGAGGACGAGAAGTACGAGAAGTTCGCCTACTCGACCCACTTCGGCTTCTCGGTGGTCAAGGAGGCCGGCACGCTGAACAAGGGCGCCTACGACAGCATGCTGGCGGTAAAGCGCACCGGCAGGGATCTGTGGCACGCCCGGAGCGGCTGCGAGCGCTACGCCGTGGAGCCCGACCGGGTGACCTTCACCTGGAGCCCCTGCGAGGGACTGCGCATCGACACGGTCATTCTCCCCGTCCCCGCCTGCGGCCTGTGGCATATCCGCAAGCATGTGCTCCACGCGGAACACGCCTTTGAGGCGGCGGAGGGTGCCTTCGCCGTCTGTCGGGACAAGCCCGGCAAACGGCCCTGTGACCGGGTGCGCACCACCTGCGAGACCACGGAGAGCTGCGCTGCGGCCCATGGGCCCTTCGGCACCTCCGTCATCTACGGCCTGCGGGGCTACGCGGAGGCCACCGTCATCTCCCCCGAGGCCAACACCAACCTGATCGAGCCGCGCACCGTGCTGCCCACGCTGCTGGCGCAGATCGCGCCCGGCGAAACGACCCTGATCTGTGCCGTCTACGCCGCCACCGGCGATGACATTCCCGACGCAATTCCAGAGGAGGTAAGAAACCTTGCAGAATCGTGCTGAAGACATCGCCGCAAGGCTGGCGAAGAAGTTCCGCCGCTCCGCGGAGCTGGCGGCGAAGGAGGGCATCCTCCCCTACAAGAGCGAGGGCGGTCGCTGGATCACCTCTCCCTATGACGGCAACAGCTGGTGGACGGGCGGCTTCTGGCCCGGCCTGATGTGGCAGCTGTACACCATGACCCGCGACGAGAGCTTCCTGCAGGAGGCCCGGCGCTGCGAGGCGATCCTGACGGCAGAGCTGCGCACCTACCGGCTGCTCAACCACGACGTGGGCTTCATGTACCTGCTGTCCACCGGCGCGGACTACAAGCTGACCGGCGACGAGCAGGCCCGCACCGATACCCTGCATGCCGCCAGCCTGCTCATGGGCCGCTTCAACCCCGTGGGCTACATCCGCGCCTGGAACGAAAAGCAGAAGATGGGCTACGCCATCATCGACTGCATGATGAACCTGTCCCTGCTGTTCTGGGCCTCCCGGCAGACGGAGGATCCGCGCTTCGCGAAGGTGGCGCGCATCCACGCCGACACCACCCTGCGGGAGTTCCTGCGGGAGAACGGCTCGGTGAGCCACATCATCGAGTTTGACCCGGAGACGGGCCGCCGCGTGCAGGAGATCGCCGGGCAGGGCTACTGCCTGGGCTCCAGCTGGAGCCGGGGCCAGTCCTGGGGCCTGTACGGCTTCACCCTGGCCTACCTGAACACCGGCGACGAGCGGTACCTCTCGGCTGCCCGGAGGATCGCGGACTACTTCGTGGCCCACATCCGGCCCGACGGCCTCACGGACTGCGACTTCTGCCAGCCCGCCGGGGAGGAGCGCATCGACAACATCGCCGGCGCCTGCGGTGCCTGCGGCCTGATCGAGCTGGCCCGCGCAACCGGCAACGCCGCCTATCAGGAGGCTGCCGAGCGCCTGCTGGACGGCCTGATCGACCACTGCTGCGACTGGACGGAGGGCAGTCAGGGCGTGCTGACCCACTGCACCGCCAGCTATCACGACGACGGCGCGGGCCGCCACACGAACATCACCTACGGCGACTATTTCTTCACCGAAGCCATCGCCAAGCTGCTGGGCACCGACCCGATGCTGTGGCGCTGAAGGAGAGCAAGCGATGATCACGATCAAGGTACGCTCCGCCTCGGGCGAGACGCTGGCGGAGGGCTCCCACGAAACCGAGGCGCTGCTGCGCGTTGACCGGGTGTACGAGAACGGCGACACCATCGTCATCACCAGCGATACGCCCCACCTGTGGGTGCAGCTGGACACCACGCTCCTGCCCGGCGAGGTCTATCTGCCTCAGGGCCGGATGACCTGGCCCGTTCCCGCGGGCGAGCATCGCCTGGCCTACTGCCCCGTGGCCTTCCAGGGCGGGCGCCACCTGATCACGGCCCGCGCCCTGCGCCCGGAGGAGGTGGGGCAGCGGCGCAACGTGGCCTGCAATCCTGCCGACCTGCGGGGCGACACCGACTTCTATCCCCACTGCACCGCCAACGTGGAGACCCGGGGCGAGAGCTGCTTCGCGGCCCGGAACGTCATCGACGGGGTGCGCATCAGCAGCTACCACGGCGAGTGGCCCTTCCAGAGCTGGGGCATCGGTGCCCGGGAGGACGCCTGGTGCCTGCTGGAGTTCGGTCGGGAGGTGGACGTGGACGAGATGGCGCTGACCCTGCGCGCCGACTTCCCCCACGACGCCTACTGGACGAGCGGTCATGTGGTGCTCAGCGACGGCACCGAGGTGGCCTATGATCTGGAAAAGACCGGCAACCGGCAGCACATCCCGCTGGGCCCCCACCGCGTGACCTGGATGCGCCTGGAGCGCATGAACAAGAGCGACGACCCATCCGCCTTCCCGGCGCTGATTGAATGGGAAGTCTTCGGAAAGGATGTACCATGAACAAGTATCTTGCCATTGACATCGGCGCGTCCAGCGGACGCCACATCCTCGGCTGGCGGGAGGATGGCGAACTGCGCACCGAGGAGGTCTACCGCTTTCCCAACGGCGTCCAGGAGCAGGACGGACACCTGATCTGGGACGTGGAGGGTCTGGTGAACCACGTCATCACAGGCATCGGCAGGGCCATGGCGGTCTGCCCGGACATCACCAGCCTGTCCATCGACACCTGGGGCGTGGACTATGTGCTGCTCCGGGGTGAGGAGCCGGTCATGCCCTGCTACGCCTACCGGGACAGCCGCACCGAGGCCGTCATCCCCAAGGTGCATGCGCAGGTACCCTTCTCCACGCTGTACCGCCACACCGGCTGCCAGTTCCAGCCCTTCAATACCATCTACCAGCTCTGTGCCGACAAACTCGCCGGTCGTCTGGAGGGCGTGACGGGCATGCTGATGCTGCCGGAGTACCTGATGTACCGCCTGACCGGCGTACAGGCCCGGGAGTACACCAACGCCACCACCACCGGCCTGGTGAACGCCCGGACCGGCGCTTTCGACCTGGAGGTGACGGACGCGCTGGGGCTTCCCCGCCAGCTGTTCCCGGCGCTTTCCCGCCCCGGCACGGTGCTGGGCCCGCTGAAGGCGGAGATCGCCCGGCAGGTGGGCGGCAGCTGCCCGGTGGTGCTGTGCGCCACCCACGACACCGGCTCCGCCGTGGAGGGCATCCCCATGGAGGGCAACGAGCCCTACATTTCCTCCGGCACCTGGTCCCTGCTGGGGGTCAAGACGGAGAAGCCCCTGACCGACGAGGGCAGCGAGCAGGCCAACTACTCCAACGAGGGCGGCGTGGGCTACAACCGCTACCAGAAGAACATCATGGGCATGTGGCTGGTGAACAGCCTGCAGCGTGAGCTGTGCCCGGACACGCCCTTCCCGGCGCTGGTGAAGGCAGCGGAGGAGAGCGCCTGCGACGCGCTCATCGACGCGAACGCCCCCGCCTTCCTGGCCCCGGAGAGCATGAAGGCCGCCTTCGACGAGGCCACCGGCGGCGCGCTGCACACCCTCGGCGACTACTTCCGCTGCGCCTACCGCAGTCTGGCGCTGAGCTACCGGGATGCCATCCGGGAGCTGGAGACCAACACGGGACGCCGCTATGAGAAGCTCTACATCGTGGGCGGCGGCGCCAAGAACCATTACCTGAATGATCTGACCCAGCAGGCCACGGGCAAGCAGGTCATCGCCCTGCCCATCGAGGCCACGGCGCTGGGCAATCTGAAAATCCAGATGGAGGTCGAATCATGAGCTACACGGAAGCCAAGGCAAGGTACCAGGCCCTCGGCGTCGATACGGACGCCGCGATTGCGAAGCTGAAGACCGTCCCCGTGTCCATCCACTGCTGGCAGGGCGACGACGTGCGCGGCTTTGACACCGATCCCAGCAAGCCCCTGACCGGCGGCATCCAGACCACCGGCAACTACCCCGGACGCGCCCGCACCCCCGAGGAGCTGATGGCCGACATGGACCTGATGCTCTCCCTGTGCCCCGGCCGGAAGAAGCTAAACCTGCACGCCAACTACGCCATCTTCGACGAGGAGAACGGCGGCTGGGTGGATCGGGATCAGATCGGGCCGAAGCACTTCAAGCGCTGGGTGGCGTTCTGCAAGAAGCACAACATGGGCGCGGACTTCAACCCCACCTTCTTCTCCCACCCGAAATGTGATCCGCTGACCCTCTCCTCCCCCGATGAGGAGACCCGCCGCTTCTGGATTGAGCACGGCAAGGCCAGCATCCGCATCAGCACCTACCTGGCGGAGGAGCTGGGCGAGCCCTGCGTCATGAACATCTGGACCGGCGACGGCTACAAGGACATTCCCGCCGACCGCCTGGGCCCGCGTCAGCGCTACCGGGACGCCATCGACCAGATTCTCTCCGAGCCCTATGATTTCAACCTCGTCAAGCCCTGCATCGAGAGCAAGGTGTTCGGCATCGGCGTGGAGGCCTACACCGTGGGTTCCAGCGAGTTCGCCCTCTCCTACGCCGCCATGAACAGGGACAAGTGCATCCCGCTGATGGACAACGGTCACTACCATCCCACCGAGGTGGTCTCCGACAAGATTCCGGCGCTGCTGGCCTTCTTCCCGGAGATCGCGCTGCACATCACCCGCCCCATCCGCTGGGACAGCGACCATGTGGTGCTGCTGGACGACGAGACCCGGGAGATCTGCAAGGAGATCGTGCGCTGCGGTGGTCTGGAGGGCTCCGTCAAGATCGCCCTGGACTACTTCGATGCCTCCATCAACCGCATCGCCGCCTGGACGGTGGGCGTGCGCAACCTGCAGAAGGCGCTGCTGATGGCCCTGGTCACCCCCAACGAGTCCCTGAAGCAGCTGCAGGACGAGGGCGACTTCACCGCCCTGCTGGTGAAGCAGGAGGAGCTCAAGACCCTGCCCTTCGGCGAGATCTGGGCCGAGTACTGCCGCGTGTGCGGCGTGCCCCAGGACGGCGAGTGGCTGGATACGGTTCGTGACTACGAGCGCACGGTGCTGAGCCACCGGGCCTGAGATACACACAGAAAAAGGAGCGTGGATTCCATGGGTATGCTTGACCTCTCCGTGATGCAGCGTTACATCCGCATGGCGAACGACGGCTGGCTGCAGGGCTGGCACGAGCGCAACGGCGGCAACCTGACCTACCGTCTGACGGCGGAAGAAGTGGCCCAGATGCGTCCCTTCTTCGACGAAACGCCCCGCCCCTGGGTGAACATGGGCGTGACCGGCGCAAACCTGGCGGGCGAGTACTTCCTCTCCACCGGCAGCGGCAAGTACTTCCGCAACGTGATTCTTGACCCCGCGGACAGCCTGTGCGTCGTGGAGATCAACGACCGGGGCGACAGCTACCGCATCGTCTGGGGCCTGGTGAACGGCGGACGCCCCACCAGCGAGTTCCCCTCCCACTTCATGAACCACTCCGTCCGCGTGGCGGCGACGGACGGTGCCTGCCGCGTGATCTATCACGCCCATCCTGCCAACGTCATCGCCATGACCTATGTGCTGCCCCTGACCGACCGGGATTTCTCCCGCGCCCTGTGGAAGAGCGCCACGGAGTGCCCGGTGGTGTTCCCCGGCGGCGTGGGCGTGGTGCCGTGGATGGTGCCCGGCGGCCCCGACATCGCCATGGCGACCTGCGAGAAGATGAAGGAGTACGAGGCGGCGGTCTGGGCCCATCACGGCCTGTTCGTCTCCGGCCCGGACTTCGACACCACCTTCGGCCTGATGCACACCATCGAGAAGTCCGCGCAGATCTGGATGCTGGTCACCTCCAGCGGCAGCCCTGTGCTGCAGACCATCGCCGATGATGACCTGCGGGCCATCGCCCGTGACTTCGGCGTCACGCTGCGCGAGGACTTCCTCGACTGACCCTGGCAAGGAGGCAGAGCATGGAACGCATGGCTTGGAAGGGGCGCATCAAGCCCGGCTGCAAGGCGGAGTACATCCGCCGGCACAACGAGATCTGGCCCGAGATGAAGCAGGTGCTGAAGTCCGCCGGCATCTGCAACTACACCATCTTCGCCAACGGCGACGAGCTGTTCGGCTACTATGAGTGTGAGCAGGGCATCGCCTTCGCCGAGAGGACGCAGGCGGAAAGCCCCGTGGTGGATCGCTGGAACGAGTACATGAAGGACATTCTGGAGCTGGAGATGGACCCGGTAACGGGCGCCCAGCCCAAGCTGGAACCGGTGTTCCGGCTCGACTGAACAGAAAAGCGGTGCTCCGCCCACCCCGGGCGGAGCACCCTCCCATCAGCAGCCTCCGCATGGCGCGACCATGCGGAGGCTTGCTGTCTGATATGCGGCTGTTTCGCTTAATCCGGCGTGTCACTTGACGGCTCTGGTTGCCAGGAAGGTCGGCACATGATGCTCGTGCAGAACGCCGCCGCCCGAGGTGTCTTCATACAGATTTGTCAGCGTAAAGCCGGCCTCCAGCTGTCCGCCAAGCTGTTCCTCCAGCGTATGGGAGAACGTGATGCCCCAGTCGTTTTTGATGGAATCCTCGTAGGCCTCGGGATCCTTCAGGGGATTGAAGGGCAGCTTGTACTTGATATGACTTCCCGTCTCGTCGAAGATGTACGCAAAGCCATTGTCCAGCCCACACAGGAGCACCCCGCCCTTTTTCAGGACACGGTAACACTCTCTGAAAATCGGCTTCACTTCCTCCACATAGCAGTTGGACACCGGATGGAAAATCAGATCGAAGGTGCCGTCCTCAAACGGTAGCCGCTGGCTCATGTCCGCCTGAACCACCTCCACCCTGTAGCCTTCCCGCTGCGCCACCATGCGCTCGCTTTCACACTGCCTTGAGGAATAATCCAGAACCGTGCACGACGCACCCAGGGCGGAGAAGATGGGAATCTGCTGTCCCCCGCCGCTGGCCAGCCCGAGTACCCGCTTGCCCTTCATTTCGCCAAACCATTCGTGCGGCACATCCCTCGTCGGCGTCAGGCGCACATGCCATTCTCCGCGCAGCGCCTTCTCATATTCCTCATGCGTGATCGCTTTTCCCCATTCCCAGCCGGACGCGCACCAGGCGTCCGTCCTTTGGGCGTTGATTTCCTGATACCTCATCGTTGTTGAATCCTTTTTGCAATTTCTCAGTCCAGGCCCACCACGCTGTCCACGGGCATGGAGAACACCACGCCGTGCGCCTCGGTTTTCATGCCGCACTTTTCACCGATGGCCTGCATGATCGCCAGCTTCTCCTGCTTCTTCACCAGAATGATGACCACCTCGCGCTCCTGCTGCACGGTGATGCCCCAGAAGTTCATCGCTTCCTCGCTGCCGATTCGCCGGCTGTGGAACACCGTGCCGCCGGTGGCGCCCAGAGGACGGGCAGCGTCCATCACCGCGTCGCTGAAGCCCTGATTGATGATGGCCATAATCATGCAGTATTCGCTCTCTGCCATTTCCTTCTCACTCCTGTTCTGAATCATCTTGGCGGTCTCCGGCTGCAGCCGGCTCGCCAGCTGCATCATGCCGCTGCTTCCCCCCAGCAGGGGAACGGTGAACGCGATGCCCGTGTTGGGCATGCCCAGATGGAGCCGTTTTCTCAGCTTCCGCAGCATCTCGTTGGCGAAGGGCCGGGGCATCACGCTCATCAGGATGGACTTTTCCACCGTATCCAGCCCCAGCCAGTTGACAATGCCCTCCGACGCGGTGCCCCGCGCCCGGAACTGATACTGCACCGGCACGCTGCCCTCACGGAACATCTCCACCGCGCAGTCCGACAGCTTCGGCGGCGCAATCAGGAACAGCATCCTGAATGCCGGAATCCGTATATCCTTGGTCATTGACTCATTCCTCCTCAAACTCCAGGATGGCGTCGCGATCCTCGGTCGCCACAGCGGTCGCCAGCAGGTTCTTCTCGGCCCTGTGGAGCTTGATCCGGTAGCTGACGCCCATGATCTGCACCGCGATCAGAGGGGTCAGCGCCACCAGCGCCACCACGCCGAAGGCATCGGTCATGATGTTGCCGCCCAGCGCCTCACAGGCACCAATGCTGATGGGCAGCAGGAAGGTCGTGGTCATGGGGCCGCTGGCAACGCCACCGGAGTCGAAGGCAATACCGACGAAAATCTCCGGCACGAACCGGGAGAGCACCAGCGCCGCCACATAGCCCGGGATGATGATCCAATGAATGGAAATCCCGGTCAGCACCCGCAGCATCGCCAGCCCCACGCTGACCGACACGCCGATGGACAGGCAGCGGTTCATGGCCTTCGCGGACACCGCGCCGTCGGTCACGCCCTCCACCTGCCGGTTCAGAATCTGAATGGCGGGCTCAGCCTTGACGATGTAGTAGCCAATCAGCATGCCCAGGGGCACCAGCAGCCAGCGCCAAGGTTCCACGGCGATGCGCTGACCGATCAGCGAGCCCACGGGCGCGAAGCCCACGTTGACGCCGCAGAGGAAAAGCACCAGCCCCAGGTAGGTGTAGATCAGGCCCACCGCGATGCGCTTCATCTGACCGCGCTTGTAGCGGTGGCAGACCAGCTGGAAGATGACGAACACCGCCGCGATGGGAATCAGGGAGATAACGACCTCGCGGGCGTAGTCCGGCGTGCGCATCAGGAACTCCACCACCACGTCCTGGGTCGTCGCCACCTCGGGGATGCCCGTCGCCGTGTACGCCGCCTCCGACGGCGTATAGAAGCAGCCCAGCACCAGCACCGCCAGAATGGGCCCGATACTGGAGAGCGCCACCAGACCGAAGCTGTCGTTCGTGGCGTTCCGGTCGCTTCGGACGGAGGCCAGACCAACGCCCATGGCCATGATAAAGGGCACGGTCATGGGGCCGGTGGTGACGCCGCCGGAGTCGAAGGCCACCGCCAGAAAGTCCCGGGGAATCAGGAACGAAGCCGCCAGCGCAACCGTGTAGATCACCATCAGGATGTTGGACAGGCGAATCTGAAACAGGATGCGCACAATCGCCAGCACCAGAAAGATGCCCACACCCACCGCCACCGTCAGGATGATGACCAGATTGGGAATGGCGGGTACCTGCTGGGCCAGCACCTGCAGGTCCGGCTCCGAGATGGTGATGATGATGCCCATGAGCAGGCCGATGAGCGCGATGGAGCTCACCTTCCGCTGCTGGGACATCTGTGCACCGATGCCCTCGCCCAGCGGGGTCATGAACAGCTCCGCGCCCAGCTGGAAGAAGCCCATGCCCACAATCAGCATGAGGGCGCCCACGAAGAAGACCACCATGGTGCCCAACTCGATGGGCACCAGCAGGATGCTGACGACCAGCACGATGCCCGTGATGGGCAGCACCGCGGAGAGGGACTCGATGATCTTCTCCTTCAGTTTGACATTCATTCTGTTGCTCCTTTCCTGGTGGATTTTCTCATTCCGTTTCCGTCTTCATTATATCATACAAATGGGTGTCTGTGAATGGATTGTTCAAAAAAGGACTGCCGCATCCCTCGATGCCGCAGTCCGGGGCAGAACCGGTCAGTCGTTTCTTCTCCGCGCAATCACCAGCAGGCGCAGCAGGCTGAGCAGGCTCGTCACCGCCGCTGCCACATAGGTCAGCGCCGCCGCCTGCAGCACCCGCTTCACGCCCTGCTCCTCCTCGCCGGTCACATAGCCGCCCTCGGTCAGCATCCGCAGTGCGCGGCGGCTGGCGTCGAACTCCACGGGCAGGGTTATCAGGGAGAAGATCACCGACAGGCTGAACAGGCCGATGCCGATATACACCAGCGGCTGCCAGGCGAAGATCAGTCCCGCGATGAACAGGGGCGTGGACAGGCCGGAGCCGAAGTTCACCACCGGCACCACCGCCGTGCGCAGCTTGAGGGGCGCGTAGCCCTCCTGCTTCTGCATGGCATGCCCCGCCTCATGGGCGGCGATGCCCACCGCCGCCACGCTGTCGGAGCCATACACGCCATCGGACAGGTTCAGCACCTCCCGGGACGGGTCGTAGTGGTCGGTCATCTCCCCGGACACATGCCCGAGGGTGACCGCGTTGTTCCCGTTTCGCCGCAGCAGCGACATCGCCACCTGCGATGCGGGCTCGCCGCGCCGGGTGGGCACCCGGGAATAGCGGTGATAGGCGCTGCTGACGCGGCTCTGCGCCCACAGCCCCAGCAGCAGCCCGGGCAGAATCAGCAGATAGGTCCAGTCCATGTAGAATCCATAAAACGGCATACGCACACCTCCGTCATGTCCAGCTTCGTTCTATTGTCTGTCCCGGGCGGGCTGTCCATTCCCGCCCGGCTCACATTCCCTGATTGAGCGTCCGGATGCTCTGCACGCTCTCGTGGGACGCCAGGCGGGTCAGCAGCTCCGCGTAGTCCACCCGGTAGGGAATGTCCAGCGTGTACAGGTGGGTGTAGACCTGCTTTTCGCCCTTGCCCTTCTTGACGTGCATATCCACGTCCAGCACCCGGATGCCGCTCTCGGAAAAGACCTTGCCGATGTAGGCCATGGTGGGCTGCTGCTCCACAAAGACGACCTCCATCTGCTTCACCACGCTGGCGTGAATCAGCCGCTGCATCGCCGTCAGCGTCAGCAGCACCACCGCACAGCCGGCGGCGCCCAGCCCATAGTAGCCCATGCCGATCGCCAGTCCCAGACAGCCCACGCACCACAGGGAGGCGGCAGTGGTCAGCCCGGCAATCTTCTTGTGGGACATGAAGATGGTGCCGGCGCCCAGAAAGCCGATGCCGCTGATGACCTGCGCGCTCAGCCGCCCCCGGGACAGGGCCACGCCCGTGGTCACATCGGACACGCCGTTGAGCAGCTGCGTATCCGCCAGCATCAGCGATTCCAGCACCGCCACGGTGGCGGCGCCCACACAGACCAGCACATGCGTCCGCATGCCCGCCGGGCGGTGCTTCCGCTCCCGCTCCATGCCGATCACGCAGCCGACCAGCGTCGCCAGCCCCAGCCGGAGCAGCACTTCCCACCAGTTCATCCGTCCTCACTCCTCTCCGGAATGCTGCCTTCATTGTAGCACAAAGCCGCACCGGTCGCAAGCGTCTCGCCGATGCGGCTTTCTGCCCGGGGGATTACGCCTGCCTCTCCAGCACCATCACGGCGCACTTCTTCAGCGTGACCTCTCCGCTGACCACCGCGCCGGTGAGCAGCTCCAGATACCGACCCTGCAGGGTCACGGTCTGCTGCTGCTCGGAGTAGTTCTGCAGGAAGATGACGCCGCTGCGCTCCAGCGCCACCACGCCCTCCGGCAGCGCGTCCTCCAGCGCCCGGGGCAGGGAGAGCGCCCGAACCAGACGACCATAGAGCGCATCGAGACAGGGCTGCTCCGCCCGAACCGCCAGGTACCAGGCCTCACCCCTGCCATAGGCATGGCGGGTGATGCAGGGCGTTCCGGCATAAAACTGACCGCCGTAGACCGCCACGGTCTCCGCGCCCTCCGGAATCACGATCTGGCACAGCTCCCGGCCCGTGAACACCTGCCCGTCCGCCATGCGAATCGGCACGGACTCCTCCGGATGCAGGCTGTCCAGCTCCGGGGCCCGAAGCCCCAGCACGTCCGTCAGCCCATGGGGCGTGTCGCCCAGATAGGCCAGGTCGTTCTCATCCACGATGCCCGAGAAGAAGGTGGTCAGCAGCGTGCCGCCCTGCGCCACATACTGCCGCAGCCGCTCCTCAATGCCGCACTTGGTCATGAACATCAGCGGCGCAATCACCAGCTTGTACTGGCTGAAATCCGTGTCCCACCGCTGGTCGCGGAAGTCCACCTTCACGCCCAGCTGCCACAGGGCACGGTAGTGCATGTTCACGGTATCGAAGTAGCGCATGTTGCCCTTCTGCGCCGCCTGCACAAACTCCAGCGCCCACAGGTTGTCCCAGTCATAGAGGATGCAGACCTGCGCGCTCTGGCCCGGCTTGTCGTAGAGGGGCTGCAGCCGCTCCAGGGACAGCCCCACCTGCTTCACATCCTGAAACACCCGGTGATCGCTGCGCCCGTCGTGATCCACCACCGCGCCGTGGAACATCTCCACACCACCGCGGCCCTTGCGCCACTGGAAATACATGACGCTCTGGCTCCCATGGGCCACCGCCTGCAGCGAGGACAGGAGGTGCATGCCCGGGCGCTTCAGCTTGTTCACGGGCTTCCAGTTCACCAGGGACGGGGTGGACTCCATCAGCAGGAAGGGCTGATCCTTGAAGGAGCGCATCATGTCGTGGTTCATGGCGAACTCCGCCGCCTTGCCCACCGGATCGCCGTTGTGCCACTCCGGATAGCTGTCCCAGCTGACCACATCCAGCTCCTTTGCCAGCTGGAAATAGTCATAGTCATAGAAGCGCTCCATCAGGTTCGCCGTCACGGGCAGCTCGGGCGTCACCGCCTTGATGGCCTCCCGCTCCATGCGGATGAAGTCACAGCACTGCCAGGTGGAGAAGCGGCGCCAGTCCAGCTGCATGCCCAAATTGGCGCCCTGCCCCATGGGGGACGGGGGCTCGATCTGCTCCCAATCGGTGTATCGCTGGCTCCAGAAGCTCGTCCACCAGGCGTGATTCAGCGCGTCCAGGGTACCGTACTTCTCCTTCAGCCATGTCCGGAAGCGCTTCTGGCAGTTTTCGCACCAGCAGTCGCCGGAGAACTCGTTGCCGATGTGCCACAGAATCACCGCCGGATGCCCGCCGTAGCGCTGCGCCAGGGCGGTGTCGATGGCCCGCACCTTCTCCCGGTACACCGGGGAGGAGGGACAGTGGTTGTGGCGATTGCCGAAGTGATAGCGCTGGAAGTGGTCGTTGACCCGCAGCACCTCCGGGTACTTCTGCGCCATCCACGGCGGACGGGCGCCGGAGGGCGTCGCCAGGTCGATATGGATGCCGGCGGCCCACAGCCGGTCGATCACCCGGTCCAGCCAGTCGAAGTCATAGACGCCCTCCTCGGGCTCCAGCAGCGCCCAGGAGAAAATGCCGATGGACACGCAGT
>JAEDKS010000142.1 GCA_016295665.1 Clostridia bacterium | reverse complement strand
ACCGATACCCCCATCCGGGAGGACAGCCCCATCGCGGCCTACACCTCCTACTACAACATGGATCGCAACTGGGAGAACGTGAACCGCATCACCAACATCCGCGTGGGCTGCGAGCGGCTGACCCGCCTGATGCAGCCCGGGGAGCAGTTCGACTTCAACGCCGATGTGGGCCCCTACAAGGCCGCCAACGGCTACTTCGAGGCCCCGGTGCTGCTCAACGGCGAATCCGTGCCCGGGTACGGCGGCGGCACCTGTCAGGTGTCCTCCACGCTGTACAACGCGCTCATTCAGCTGCCCGGGCTGACCATCGACGAGCGCCGCGCCCACGGGCCCTCCGGCGCCAAGTACCTGCCCCACGGGGTGGACGCCGCCGTGGGCAACAAGGACTTCAACCTGCGCTTCACCAACGCCTACGACTTCCCCATCCGCGTGGAGGGCCACACCAGCGACGACGGCGCGCTGCTGATGCTCGTCTACCGGGCGGGGGACTGATGCGGCTGTACCACCGCCTGCGGGAGGCCCGGTTCCTGCAGCGGCCCAACCGCTTCATCGCCCTGTGCGAGGTGGACGGGGGCGTTGAGCGCTGCCATGTGAAGAACACCGGACGCTGCCGGGAGCTGCTGGTGCCCGGGGCCCGGGTGTGGCTGGAGGAGGCCGATGCCCCGGCGCGCAAGACCCGCTTCGACCTGGTGGCGGCTCAGAGCCGGGGGTTTGTGGTCAACCTGGACAGCCAGGCCCCCAACCCCGTGTTCGCCGAGTGGGCCCGGCAGGGCGGCTTCCTGCCGGAGGTGACGCTGCTGAGGGCCGAGACGCGCTTCGGCACCTCCCGGTTCGACTTCTACTACGAGCGGACGGGGGAGCGGCGGGGCTTTGCCGAGATCAAGGGCGTGACATTGTTCGACGGGGAGGGAACCGCCTTCGTCCCCGACGCGCCCACGGAGCGGGGCGTGAAGCACCTGCGGGAGCTGATGGCGGCCCGGGAGGCGGGCTATGAGGCGGCGGTCTGCTTCCTGCTGCAGCGCTCCGGCGTCCGCGCCCTGCGGCCCAACGATGCCACCGACCCGGCCTTCGGGGCGGCGCTGAGGGAGGCCGCCGCCGCCGGCGTGATGGTGCGCGCCCTGGTCTGCGACGCCACCCCGGATTCCCTGACCGTGACGCGGGAGGTGCCCGCGGAGCTTTGAAAAAAGGAGCGATGCGCGTGAAGCGTCTGTTCATCCCGGCGGTGCTGGCGGCCCTGTGCCTGCTGCTCGGCGGCGGCGCGCTGGCCGACGAGGTCATCGAGCCCGCCTGGCCCGTGCCCGACTATGTGCGGTGGCTGCTGGAGGTCGCCGCCGACGAGGTCGGTCAGGGCGAGGACAGCCGCGGCGTCACCAAGTACGGCACCTGGGCCGGCGACCCCACCGCCCAGTGGTGCGCCGAGTACCTCAACTGGTGCGTCGATCAGGTCGACCAGCAGCACGGCACCAGCCTGCTGGGGGAAACCTACCCCCGCTACTCCGGCTCCAACACCGGGCGGGCCTGGTACATCAGCCAGGGGCGCTACATCACAAGGAACGGCAATCTGGAAAGCTGGGGGTACCAGTGGATGAAGGGCGATGATACCTTCATCACCACCGGCACCTACATCCCCCAGCCCGGGGACTGGATGTTCTTCACCTGGACCAGCGACACCAGCACCGACCACGTCGCCATGGTCGAGTACTGCACCCGCGCCGAGGACGGCAGCGTCACCATCCACGTGCTGGAGGGCAACAACCCCGACCGGGTGCAGCGCAACACCTACGCGCTGGACTACGTGCGCATCCTCGGCTACGGCACCGTGCACGACGTCGCGGACTGGACCATGCGCTCCGGCTGCGCCGGGCAGAAGGTGCGCGAGCTGCAGGAGAAGCTGGTCGCCGTGGGCTTCCTGCGGCCCGAGCAGGTGGACGGCGTGTACGGCAGCGTCACCGTGAACGCCGTGACCGCCTACCAGCGCTTCATCGGAGAGAAGGAGAACGGCATCGCCAACATCGCCACCCAGACCCGGCTCAACCGGGACTGGAGGCAGGCCCTCGCCGACGCGCCCACCGCCTGGCAGGTCACCGGGGACGAGGACGACGACTGGTGACGCTGCCCCCACAGCCCCATCCACGCATCACGCATCGGCACGCGCAGCGCCGCTGTGCCCAGGAGGAGGTTCGCTTTCGTGGAACCCATTTACGTTTTCGGTCACCGCAACCCGGACACGGACTCCGTGGTGTCCGCCATGGCCTACGCCGCCCTGAAGAACGCCCTGGGCGAGGGCAACTACGTCCCCGCCCGGCTGGGGCACGTCAACGACGAGACCGCGTTCCTGCTGGAGCGCTTCGGCTTTGAGGCCCCCCTGCTGCTGCGCACCGTGCGCACACAGGTGCACGACATCGACTTCGACCGCCCGCCGCTCCTCAGCGCACAGGTGCCCATCAGCTACGCCTGGGAGGCCCTGCAGCAGAACGACGGCATCTCCGCGCTGCCCGTCACCGACGAGGACGGACACCTCTACGGCATGGTCACCGCCGGGGGCATCGCCGAGCAGGACATGGCCTCCATCTCCCATCCCGTGGTCGAGGACGTGCCCGTGTTCAACCTGCTCTCCGCGCTGGAGGGGCGCATCATCAACAACGACGAGGACGTGTTCGACACCCTCTCGGGCGAGGTGGTCGTCGCCCTGCCCGGGCCCCAGGATCCCCTGCGCGGCATGGGCGCGGGGTGCATCGTCATCTGCGGCGAGCAGCGGGAGGTCATCGACACCGCCCTGGAGCGGGGCGCCAGCTGCGTCATCCTCTGCCAGACCAACCTGGCGGAGAGCTACCGGGGCCGCTCCTCCGCCACCTGCCTCATCGCCACGCCCTGCGACGCCTACCGCGCCGCCCGCATGCTCTATCAGGCCGTGCCCGTCAGCCGCGTGGCGCAGACCGAGAAGCTGGTCTACTTCCATCTGGACGACTACATCGACGACGTGCGCGACACCGTGCTGCAGAGCCGCTACCGCTCCTACCCCATCCTCGACGCGGACGGCAAGGTGCAGGGCACCCTGAGCCGCTACCACCTGCTCCGCCCCCGCCGCAAGCGCGTGGTGCTGGTGGATCACAACGAGAAGGGGCAGAGCGTGTCGGGCCTGGAGCAGGCCGACATCGTTGCCATCATCGACCACCACCGCCTCGCGGACGTGCAGACCGGGAACCCCGTGTTCATGCGCAACGAGCCCGTGGGCTCCACCACCACCATCGTCGCCACCATGTACCAGGAGCACGGGCTCATGCCCTCGCCCAAATTGGCGGGGCTCATGGCGGCGGCCATCCTGTCGGACACGGTGCTGTTCAAGTCCCCCACCTGCACCGGGCGTGACCGCCGCATCGCCGAGCGCCTCGCCCGCATCGCCGCCATCGACCTGGACACCCTGGGAAGGGAGCTG
Organism: Clostridia bacterium; assembly: GCA_016295665.1. Classification (GTDB taxonomy): domain Bacteria; phylum Bacillota; class Clostridia; order Christensenellales; family Aristaeellaceae; genus HGM11604. The sequence goes on along the minus strand of JAEDKS010000142.1, from coordinate 2,902 downwards.
TTCTCCGTGGGCAAGTCCACCGACAAGCCCGCCGCTGAGCTGCTGAAAACCGACTTCAAGGAGTTCCACATCGGCGGACACCCGCTGGGCATCGGTCAGGTGACCTGCCTGAACACCGGGGACATGCTCCAGCGGCTGCCCGAGCTGCTGGAGGCCATGGGGAAGCTGGGCGAGGAGCGGGGCTACGACATGGTGATGCTCATGCTCACCGACGTGCTCCGGGAGGGCACCGAGCTCATCTTCCACGGCGACCCGGACGTCATCCGCAACGCCTTTGGCGTGGACGTGCAGGATCATCACGTGTTCCTGCCCCACGTCGTGTCACGAAAGAAGCAGATTGTGCCCGCGCTGGCCCTGCTGTGGGGTTGATTGACCATGAAGAGATGGATTGCGCTGCTTTTGTGCCTGCTCCTGGTGCCCGGGTGCGCCCTGGGCGAGGAGATGGGCTTCCGCTTCGACCTGCGCTTCGCCATGGAGGCCGCCGGTGACCCCACCGCCGCCGCCCTGAGCGAGCTGCTCGACATGCTGCAGGTACAGGGCACCTACGCCCTGCAGGGCGACAGCTTCGACCTGGACGGCAGCTTCCTGCTGGACGGGGACGAGGAGACCCGCACCGGATTGCGGCTCTACGGGCTCCCCCACCGGTGGTACCTGCGCTCCCCCCTGCTGGGGAACGAGACCGCCATGCTGGACATGGTGGCGGCGCTGGAGTTCGGCATCAAGATCGACGCCCACCTGGCCCTGTCGCTGCAGAACCTGTTCCTGCTGCTGCCCTACAGCCACCAGAGCGCCTTCGCCGCCATGCGTGAGGCCGCTTATCCTGTGCTCTACGCCCGGGAGACCACCCGCAGCGTGACCAAAAAGCAGCTGCTGACCCTGTGCGACACCCTGCTGTCCCTGTCCCAGAGCGACCGGGCCTTCACCTACTGGCTCCAGTCCGTCGCCGGGCTCAGTGAGCATCCGGAGCAGGTCACCAGCTCCATCCGCGCCAATCTGGCGGGCATGCGGGACTGGCTCAGCGCCCGGATGGACAGCTCCATGTCCATCACGGTGAAGAACAACCAGGAGACCTGGAAGCTGCGGAAAATCACCGTGTTCCAGCGCACCTGGGACGAAAGCGGTGAGCACGCCCACATCTCCCTGCCCAAGCTGCCCGACGGCTCCAGCTGGGAGATCGACTGGCAGTGGACGCGGGACGGGGACACCGCGAGCCTGCTCATCACCGCCGACGCCACCCGGGAGGACGGCAGCACCCTGATGGCCCTGCGCGTCAACGGCAACGGCCTGCCCGTGGCGCTGCCCGTGAACGCGCCCTTCACCCTGACCTGTGAGGCCGCCTACGCCGCCGAGGCCCCCCGCACCGTCACCCTGACCGGCGAGGGCTGGGACGGCGATGTGACCGTCCGCCTGACCGCCTCCGACGGCACCCGCGTCCGCATGGAGGGCACCCTGCTCCCCTGGGCACCTGAGGTGTGGCCCCAGTGGGAGGACGTCATCGACGACACCTGGAACATCTTCTCGCTCTACGAGCACTCCCTGAGCGACTTCGTGGACGCCATCGCCCGGCCCATGCTGACGGGCGCCATGCCCCTGCTGGCCCGGGCCCCCGTCAACGTCTGCGTCACGCTGATGGACCTGGCAACCCAGGCCGGGCTATTCCAGATTCTGCAGGAGCCGGGGGCCGAGGCGTACTGAGCGCCGTCGCCGGATATCCAAGCGCACAGCGATTCATCCACAGGAAAAGGGAGAGGCCATCCGGTCTCTCCCCTTTTGGTGCGCCTTCCTTACGAGGCGATGGCGTTGCCGGTATAGAGCTGATAGTACTTGCCCTTCAGGGCGATCAGGTCGTCGTGGGTGCCGCGCTCGATGATGCGGCCCTGCTCCAGCACCATGATGCAGTCCGAGTTGCGCACCGTGGACAGGCGGTGGGCAATCACGAAGGTGGTGCGGTTCTTCATCAGGGCGTCCATGCCGCGCTGTACCAGCGTCTCGGTGTGGGTGTCGATGGAGGAGGTGGCCTCGTCCAGAATCAGGCAGGGCGGATCCGCCACCGCTGCCCGGGCAATCGCCAGCAGCTGGCGCTGGCCCTGGGACAGGTTCGCGCCGTCGCCGGTGAGCAGCGTGTCGTAGCCGTTGGGCAGGCGGCGGATGAAGCCGTCCGCGTTGGCGAGCCTGGCGGCGGCGCGGCATTCCTCGTCCGTGGCGTCCAGCCGCCCGTAGCGGATGTTGTCCATCACCGTGCCGGTGAACAGGTGGGTGTCCTGCAGCACCATGCCCAGGGAGCGGCGCAGGTCGGCCTTCTTAATCTTGTTGATGTTGATGTCATCATAGCGGATTTTGCCGTCCTGAATGTCGTAGAAGCGGTTGATGAGGTTCGTGATCGTGGTCTTGCCCGCGCCCGTGCCGCCCACGAAGGCGATCTTCTGACCGGGCATGGCGTACATGGAGATGTCATGCAGCACGGTCTTTTCCGGCACGTAGCCGAAGTCCACCTGATTGAACACCACCCCGCCCTCCTGACGGCGATAGGTCACGGTGCCGTCCTGATGCGGGTGCTTCCACGCCCAGACGCCCGTGCGCTTCTCCGTCTCCTTCAGGGTGCCGTCCGCTCCAAGCTCCGCGTTCACCAGCTCCACGTAGCCGTCATCGGTCTCGGGCTGCTCGTCCATCAGGGCGAACACGCGGCTGGCACCGGCCATGGCCATGATGATGGAGGTCATCTGCTGGCTGATCTGGCTGACGGGGCGGGAGAAGTTCCTGTTCAGCTGGAGGAACGCCACCAGCGAGCCCAGCGTCAGCCCGCCGCCCAAGAGAGACAGCGCCGCGCCCGCCACCGCGCACAGCACGTAGCTCAGGTGGCCCAGGTTGTTGTTCACCGGGCCCATGATGTTGGCGAAGGTGT